>JAISFF010000068.1 GCA_031263725.1 Lysobacteraceae bacterium
GGGTGCATTCCGACCTGTGCCGTCAAACCGCCTTCGCGGACCGCCGACCGGCGCAACTGCCGCACTTCGTCGATTTCATCCACACTGGCATGACGGCCTGGACGGTGCTGGTTGGCCGAGATGTCGTCGAAACGCTTGATATGCTCGTTCCACTCCGCAGGCATCAATGACCGGCCACGCTCGGCGATGATCGCCTGCCGGGCTGCCGGAGGATGTTGCCATTGGCCGTCCGGCTGCAAGGCGTTTTCGTAAATGATCCGGCCATCGCGGACATGGACTACCACACGGTCGGCCAGCTTTTTGGTTTCGATTTTCTCGACCGTATCCAGGACACGGGAATAAGCCATATCGTGGACTTCGCGGGGGACGGTGCGACCTACGTTGGCTTCGCCTGAACGCGCCTTCTGCGCCTCATACCGGCCCACTATACCCTGCAAGCTGGCCCGCTCGTTGACCGCCACGATTCGCACCTCGGTGGCATAACCCGCTCTGCGGTAATCCTCCAGCCAAGGCCCGACACCATCCGGCGAAGTCATCAGGCTTTCGACCAGCACGTTGTAGCGGTTGGTGCGCGCGTAATCCTCGATTCGTTGCGCCCACTGCTTGGCATCGGCATGGGTATAATTGGAGGCGGTGCGGTCGTTGGCTTGTGTCAAGGCATGGTATTGAGGATGGAACTCACGCAAATCGTCCACATTGGCCTGGATCACGCCGCCATGCTGCGCAAATTCTTCTGTGATTGCTTCGATGGACTGACTTTTTCCTGCACCAGGCTGCCCCCCAACAATCATCATTGCAGGCTTGCTACTTGGTTCCAATGGACCAGCCTTTCTAAGGACTTGAGGTAAAATGTCATGTTCAAAAATATAAGCGCTCTGAATATCGCTTAATTTGTATTTCAAACGGTTATCCATGACGCCGCTCCTTAGCCTTGGCCTTGTTCAATCCAGCAAGTAACACTAAATACAAACGGTATATGATCTCGTATCCAGCCAAGTCACCGTAAGTGACCTCTCGTTTTCTATCAATCAGAACGTACTTCGCCTCTCTAAGTGCTTGAGTACGCGCAGGATCAAATCCTGAAATGGCTTCCTCGGCATAGACTCTGCTGATATTGGACGATTCCCAAACTTCTAGTGCAACATCCAACATTTCCAATGCTGTGGTGGAGTCAGCAAGAGGATGCCTGAAATACCGATAGATACAATCCTCTCCTTCTTCCATATCCTCATCCGTCAACCCCAAAGCCTCAATGGCTTGCTCGGCAGTGTATTGCCCATCGGTAGCTTGGGTCAGTTCTATGACGCGATCCCAGTATTCTTTTTCGGTAGCGGGAGACGGAAGTGTAATCGACATATCGCCAGTCCTTGATGGTTTGTTCGGTATGGTGGGCAACCGGAAGGTGAAAGAGCGATTCAGGAAAACCATGTTGTTCTGAAATACTACACTGATATCATTCTGGTTTGTTAACTGGCTACAAGGCTATCTAACATCGTATTGTCCGATCACTACAAGCGGATGCCAAGCCGTCGGGCCAGCCCTGCCAGCGGTTCCTCTACGGTCGCGTCATGCTCGGCCAGGGGGGGATTCACTGCCACGCGGATACCTGATAATCCGGCTGAAAATAGCGCCGGACAGCGCCGTTTGCACCAACCACTTCCGCCGCTATGATGCGCTGGATGCGAGCCAGTTCCGTCATGTGCGCATCAACCCTCCGGCCGAGTTTGCCTGGGACCGCAATCACATCAACGGTATCGAGAATTTCCGGAGCCAGGCAAAGCGTGTGCTGCGCAAATACATTTGGAATTCCGCAGGACAACTTCCCGTTGTTTCGCAAGGAATACAAATTCCGCTTCCATTACGGAACCCACAAACAACCCCTCATGGCGCTGAGGGCGTGGGCTGGAATCCAACCTTGATCTGCGCGGCCCCAATGTTAATCACGCCATGCCGGATACGGCCGGGGTCCGGCATGTTTTTTTGCGGCATGATCCGTCGTCGCTATTGCCCGTCGCCAGTGCCCATCGTGGTTGTCAGGATGCCTTCCGGCAGGCTCAGGGTTTGACGATCCCAAGCCTGCCCGCCCGCCCGCGTGATTGCAGGGTCGAGATGTACATGCTTTCGGCATAGGCGCCGGGCGTGACGAATTCGCCTGGGTGGGTCGCGCGGACGCGATACACGTAGGTGGAGGCGTTACGGCTCAGGTTGCCGTACAGCACCACCCGGTCGTCGCGGGCATCGGCGAATCCGGGATTCCAGTCACCGCGCACCGGCTTTTTGTCCGCGGTGTGCTGGCCGTCCGCGCCGCGCGCATCGAGCTGGCCGTCCTGGTACACCGGTTCGACGCCGCCCGGGAGCAGATCGACGATGGCGACATTGGGCACCGCATCGAACTCGGACGCACGCATCCGCAGCCGCACCAGGAATTCCTCGCCGACCTTGACCTGTGTCAGCGGCTGTCCGTCGAGACCCAGGTATTCGTGGCGAACTTCCAAGCCGCGATCGAAGGCGGGCGCGTCGGCGGCCAGGTCGAAGCCGGATTCGCTGAGCATGTAGAAGGCCGGCGTCTCGCCATTCTTCTGCATTTGCAGTCGGGTCGTGCCCAGCGGTACCTCGGCGTGCGGCGGCCGCCCGCCCAGCGACAAGGGCTGCTGGCGCTGATCGTCGAACCAAGCGACGGCGCGCAGGTCCATGTTCGTGCCGGCCTGTGTTTCGTAGGCATCCAGCGCGCGCAGCAACAGCGCCGCCGACAGGGCGGTGTAACGCTGCTGGTTGAGGCGTTCGCCGAGCCGGTCCAGCAGTGCGTCGGGAATGCGCGTGCGCTGGGCCGGGAAGTGCCGGCTGAGCAGTAACAGATGGTTCGCGTCCCGGCTCATTGGATCGTAATAGTCATCGATGGCCCATTCCTTTTCCATCAGTCGCCACGGTTGCGCCGCGAACAACGGATCGGCCAGCGCATCCTGCTTCTGCAGCTTGTAGGCGGCCGCCAGCCACATGGCGCCGGGATCGTTGCGCCACTCGTCGCCGAAGCGGGTTTCATAGCGTTCGCGGATGTCCGCCAGCGCGCCGCTGACCACCATGCCCTGACGGCTCAACAGATAGCTGGCGTAGGCGCGATCGCGCAGTTCACCCAAGGTGTTGCTGGGGCCGTTGGCGATACGCGACAGATAGCCGTTGGTCCGGGTCAGCATGTCTTCCGGCACGGCCTGGCCGCGCAGCCTGGCTTCGGTCAGGAAGTCGGCGACATACAGGCTGACGTACGGAGTGACATTGGCATTGGCCGTCCACTCGCCGAAGCCGCCCTGCGGATTCTGGCGCTGGCGCAGGGTCCGCAGCAGTGCCGGGATGCTTTCGTTCTTGGCGGGCGCGTCGCCGAATACCAGCACCGGCATGGCCTTGGAGATCAGTTGCTCGGTGTTGTTGTACGGATAGCCTTCCAGGTACTGGCTCAGGCCACCGCCCCAGGCCAGCGGCGAAGCGCTGGCGTTGAGCTGCGCATCGCGCAGTTGCGGGAACAGGCTGCGCTGCGGGCGCAGCTCCATCGTCCGTTGCTGGAAACGGCCCAGCGTCAGTTGCGTGCGATAGGGCACGGCCGGCCGTACCGAGATGGTTTCGGCGATGCTGAGGCGTTTGCCGTTGGGCAGGGTGGCGACCAGACGCAGATCGGCCGAGCCCAGCGCCTGCTGCGCGGTGATCCGGAATTCGACAGTTCCCTCCTGGCGTGGTTGCAGGCTCAGCGTGCCGGAGGCGTTCTCCACGCGCAGGCCTTCGCTGGTCTGCAACTCGTATTTGATCTCGGCCGGACTTTCCAGGTTGCTGTAGATGCCGCTGCTGACCTGGAAGACATCGCCGGGTGCGACGAAGGCCGGCACGTTCGGCGTCATCACCAGCGGGCCGCGCACTTCGGTGGCGCCTTCGGCCACGCCGATGTGGCCGCTGTCCACCGCCACGGCGAACAGGCGCAGTTTACCGTTGAAGCTGTCCGGCACCTGGTAGTTCAGCGTGGTCTCGCCCGCGCGCAGCTCGATCATGCCGGACCACCACGCCACGGGTTCCTTGCGCTTGCGCCTGAACGGATTCAGATGCGCGGCCAGCTCCGCTTCGGTATCGCCGCCCGGCGCGGCGGCGGAAACCAGCCGGCTGAACTCGGGCAGGATCAGATCCAGGATCTGGCGGGTATCCACTTCCAGCGCGCGCTTGCGAAAGAAGTGGCCCAGCGGGTCCGGCGTCTTGTAGCGGGCGACCTGCAGGATGCCTTCGTCCACCGCGAACACCACGGCGCGCGAAGCGTGCGCGCTGCGCAGCTTCATCGACAGCGTCTGGCCCGGCTCCAGCGTGGCCGCGGCGTCGAGCGTCAACGGCAGGCGCCGCTGGTCGATGTCGATCTGGAACGGCATCACGCCGTACGACAACGGACTCATGTAGATCTCGGCCGAGGCCGGGTCGCGCACGAACTGCACATTGACGTAGGCGTTGCCTTCCAGCCCCGCCGGCACGCGGATGCGCTGCACGCTGCTGGTGCTGTCGGTCTTGAACCATTGCTGCGCATAGACGCGGTCGCGCTCGATGGTGATCAGGCCGGCGCCGGCGTAGGGCGCGCGGATGCTGATGGCGATTTCCTCGCCGGTCCTGAAGCTGGGCTTGTCCAGACGCAATTGCAGTTCGGCATTGCGTTCCAGCGAACGGCTGGCATTGCCCTGCCCGGCCACGCTGTAGTCGATCTGGTTGAGGGTATTGCCTTGGGCGTCGCGCAGTACCAGCGAGTAGTCGCCCGGCTCGGTGGTCGCCAGCGTTTGCGTGGCGCCGGTCCTGGGCAGCGTCAGCGGCTGGCTGCCCTGGCCGATGTCCTTGCGCCGCGACTCGTACTTGTAGGTGCCGTTGTCCTGCTGCACCAGGACCGAAACATAGCGATGCTCGATCAGCTCGGTGCTGAGTCCTGCGACCGCGCGCAGCTCCAGGTCCGGACCGACCGCCAGCCATTGCGCCTGGCGGCGCGCGCCCTTGGCGACGTAGTCCAGCGCGTCGGCGCTCTTGACGCCCACCAGGTATTCCGCCGCCGACACCATGACGCTGTTTTCCGCCGCGACATTGCGGCCACCCTCGGCCTCGTAGACGCGGGCCAGCAATTGCAGCCGGTAGGTGGCGGTAGTGAAGCGGTTCAGGCGCAGATCGAAGCGCGCCTGACCGTCGGCATCGGTCTTCTGTTCCGGCAGGTCCTCGCTGCTGGGATCTGCCAGTGGATTCTGGACGCGGAAGCGATAGTCGGAATGACGCGGGAAGCGCGCGAATCCGGGCGACAGGTACAGTTCCGCGGTGACGCGGCGATCGGCCGCCGGCGCACCGAACAGATGCATCGCGGCAACCTTGGCCTGGACCTGCTGCGGGCTGATCCAGCCGACGATGGGCGCGTCGTGCAGGCTGACATCGACCTTCATGCGATCCGGCTCGAAATCGCGCACGATGAACTCGACATTGCCCAGATTGGTGCGTTCGTCGTTGTTGCCGATCAACTGCAACGTGGCCAGGTAATCACCCGCCGGCGCGGTGGCGCCGGTACGGAAATCGGTGGCCTGGAAACCGTCGGCGGCCAGCTTGAACGGCTCCCGCAGCACGGTCATGCCGCGCGGATCGGTGATCTGCAGTTCCACCGGCAGACCGCGCAGCGGCATGCTCCAGTCGGCGCCGCGCACGATCATGCCCAAGTGCGCCATCTCGCCCGGACGATACAGACCGCGATCGGTGAACAGATACGCCTGCAGGCGGCCCCGGTCGCCATCGTCGCGTTGTCCGCCGACGCTGAAGCGCGACATGTCCAACTGCTGCACATAACGGTTGATCGGCAGGAACGACAGGTCTTCGCCGCGGCTGACCACATACATCAGCGGCGTGCGCTCGCGGCGCAGTTCGTCGAGATTGTCGAAGTGCGCGCGGCCGTTCTGGTCGGTACCGCCTTCCGCCACGCTCAGGCCGTTGCGGCCGAGAATCCTGACCTGCGCTCCCGGCACCGGCTGGCCGCTGCCGATCGACTGCACGAAGACATCGTGGCTGCCGTCGGCCGAGCGCTTGGCGATGATGCCCAGATCGGTGATGACGATGAAACGCAGATCGCCGACGCGTTCGCCGCCGTCGTAATCGTAGTCATAGTCGTAATCGGAGAAAGTCTGCATGTCCTCCTGGCCGGGAGGATTGATGCGCACCACGAACACGCCATGACGGCCGCCCTGGGCGGTCAGGTATTCGCTCAGGTCGAGATGGTCGTAGCGGGTCTTGGACGGATCGCTGCCGGGCAGCGGAATGTCCTTGCCCATGCGCTCGACCAGCCGGTCGAAGTAACTGTTGGCGAATCGCGGCTCGGCGAAGTCGCCGGTGTTCTGGTCGACCAGGTGATGCAACTGGTTGGGCAGTATCCGCGCGATCTCGAAGTGCGCGCCCGGTACGCCGCGCGCCATGAAGCCGAGCTTCTTCTCGCCGTTGAGGCTCAGCAGCGAGCCCCCGGACAGGAACCGCAGCGTGCGCGGATACTGCGGCATCCGCAGTAGCTGGTAGGCGGGGTCCTTGCTCAGATAGCCCGCCAACGCCTCGACGCCGTCGTCGATTCTGACGTACAGATAACGTTCCGGCGTGGCGCGGAACTTGAAGGCGTGCTGGCTGTTCAGCGGTTCGGTGCTGGGTACCTGCGTCAGTGGCAGCGCGTTGGCGCGGGTCAGCAGCGATCCGTCGATCTCGTCCTCGCTCCAGCCTTCGTCCTCGTCGCGTTCCGGCAGCAGCCAGGCGTGGACCTTGCCAGCGATCGCATTGTCGGCAAGGGGGCTGCCGCTGTGGAACATCAGGATCGGCTCCGGCTCGCCCTTGTCGTTTTCGGCGAACACGATGCCGATATCGTGGAAACCGAGCTGATAGCGGCCGGGCACGACCTGTTCGGTCATCAGCGCGTCCGCGGTGGCATTGCCGCCGGCACGCGCGCGGACGCCGGATTTCAGCCGCATCGAAATCGAGCTTTGTTCCAGTGGCATCGCCAGCGGCGCGGAATGCACGTAGGCTTTCAGGCCATGGCTGTCGAAACGCATCTCGGGCGCGATCGGCGCATCCGCATCGCGATAGCCCAGGCCCGGGCCGAGCAGGATGGACAGGTTCTCGCGCACGCTGTCCTCGTCCACCGGATGGGTGAACTGCACGGTTGCGACCAGTTTCCTCAGCGTCGGATTCTCCGGGTCCTGGTACAGCTCGCTTTCGCCGATCGAGGCCGCGAACGGCGCGGTGGCGAATCCGACGCTGTAGTCGTCCAGCAGCGTACCGTTGGCGAACAGCCCCTTCCTGTCCATCCGCACGCGGAAATCGGTGGCGATGGGCCAATCGTTTTCGGGCGTGAAGACCAGGGCGCGGTCATTGGCCCAGTGCCAACCGCCCGCTGCCGCCGGCGTCAGCCGGATACCGCGCTCGACCGGCTTGCCGATCGCGTCCAGCGGCGCCACCGATTCGGTGAACAGGATGCGCAACGCGTTGAACTTCAGCGGCTGCCGGTGGTAGTTGGTGATGTCCGGAGCCTGCACCTCGTAGGCGACGGTATGCGGCTTGGGCTGCTTCTGGTACCACTGCCAGCCGTACCAGGAACCGACGGCGAGACCACCGAGGCATAACATGGAGACCGCGGCCAGCAACGGCTTTTGTGCCGCCTTTTGCCACAACGCGCGCAACCTGCGGCCGGTGGCCCGCATCCAGCCCGGCGGCTGCCAGCTGATGCCGAACAGGCTGCGCAGCAGCCAGCGGAAAAGCGCGCCGATTCCCTTCAGCACCAGCAACGACCCGTGCCAGGCGAAAAGAAAGGTGAAAAAGATGATGGACTTGATCGTACCCAACATGCTGTTGTTCCCCAAGACAAACCAGCGTGGCAAATGCGCGTCCGAGCGGATGCGTCAAACAGGTTTCATGATAACGATATCGCGATGGGGATATCACGGCATTTCCGTAGAAAACAGGGCTGGTTGGCTCGGAATCGTTCGTGCCGGGCTAGGCATGGAAATGCCATTATGAATGGCAATACGGATGAACCCGCCCGTTTTCTGCTGGTCATGGCGAAGTGTTCCTGTCCTGTGCCCGGTTTCATCGGGCGGTCCGGTTGCGATGGACGCGCGCTCGTCACTGCATGCGGGAGACAAGTTCAGTTTATTTCGATGATGATCGGGGCAATCGTCGAGCGGATACCGTCGAGGGAAGCGATGGGATGCACGCGGGCTTCAATTCGCCATCGCGAAAACCGTAATCTCCTCGCGGTCGTGATATAGCTGGCGTGCCTGTATGAGCAACGGAAATCCGGCGGTGTCGGCCACCAGGTCCAGGCACATCCGGGTTTCCTGCCAACGCTTTTTCATCGGCAGTTTCAGGTTGAAGATCGTCCGCCGGCACCCACCCTGGGCCAGCCATCGGCCGACCAGCGCGGCGACGCGGCGTGGTTGTTCGACCATGTCGCAGACCATCCAGTCCAGCGTGCGCGGCGGTTTCCAGTGGAAGCCGTCGGCGCGCAGGTGTTCGACCAGGCCGGTTTCCAGCAGTTGCGGACGCAGCGGACCGTTGTCGATCGCGGTGACCCGCAGGTGGCGGCGGGTCAGCACCCAGGTCCAGCCGCCCGGTGCGGCGCCCAGATCGGCGGCGCTCATGCCCGGTCGCAGCAGGCGTTGACGTTCTTCGTCGTCGAGCAGGGTCAGCAGGGCCTCCTCCAGCTTCAGCGCCGAACGCGAGGGCGCGTCCGCGTGCAGCTTCAGGCGCGGCACGCCCAGCGGCCAGGGCGCGCTGCGGGCCGGATCGACCAGGGCGATGAAGGCGTGGTCGCCAGCGACGAAACAGACGTGCAGGCGCGGATGTCCCTTGCCCGCGTCGCGGTTCAGGATGCCTTCCCGGCGCAGTGCCGGCCGCAACGCATTGCCGAAGCTGCGCGCCAGCCCCGCCAGCGGCTTGCCTTCATCCGAACCGGGATACTCGACCCAGACATCGCCCAAGGCAAGACCATCCGGCAGGGATTCCAGGATCGGCGTGATCCGGTCTTTCGGATCAAGGCCGTGCAGTTCGGCGAGCAATGGCAGCGCCTGCCGCGCGAAGATCAGCCCGCGCCAGGACAGTGCTTGGCCCAGGCGCGGATCCTGGCTGTGGAAGATCGCATAGCCGTCGCCGCGACGCGCCTGCACATAGCCTTCGATGCCGGCCGCCGCCGCGCGCTCGGTCAGTTCGGCGGCGATTTCGGGCTCGAAACCGGCGCGGCAGTAGCAAAGGAGTCCTTGGGTGGCGAACATCGGATCAGGCTTCGACAGCGTGGCGTCCGCCACGGGGTGGCATATCACCGCTCGAGCGGTGGCGCGAGCATACACCGCAATGCGGCGGGTGACGGCGGGCCGGTGACATGCGGCGAAGCCGTCGGTGGTGGATTCAGTAGCGCTGTCCGCCGGCCTCGGCGTAGGCGCGCAATACGGCGCGGGACTGTTCACGCTGCAGATCGCGAACGACTTCGATGCCGCGCCGTTCGAGTTCGCCAATCCAGTCGGCGGGCAGGGGGCCCTCATCGAAACCGGCCAGTTCGGTCACATCCTCGCCACGCGCGCCGATCAGCAGACGATCGATTCCGGCCCAGATGGTTGCGCCGAAACACTGGCAGCAAGGCTGCGATGCGGTGGCCAGCGTGATCGGATGGAGCAGGGTGTTCAGTCGCGCGGATTGCAGGCGCTGCTGGGCCAGCATGCAGGCCATGATTTCGGCGTGTGCCAGCGATGCGTGCTGCGACACCACGCGATTGACGCCGGCGGCGATCAGGCGGTGCTCCGGCCCGAACACGGCCGCGCCGAACGGGCCGCCGCTGCCGGCCTCGACATTGCGCCGGGCCAGCTCGATCGCCAGCGCCATTTTGTCCTCGTCGCCCGCATAGACGCGCGCCGTATCGACCGCGTCATGCACCCAGGCCGGCAGTGTCAAATGGACCTGTGCGTACAGCACCGCGCTCATGGGCCGCCCAGACCGTGATCCAGGGTCGTGTCGCTCTGCACGGCGCGGCATTGCCCTTCCAGGCACTGGCAGCCGGGAATCTCCTGGAAGCCGCAGGTACTCATGCGGCCGCTGGCCTGGCAACTGGCCAGGACCGCGTCGGGATCGGCGGGGCTGTCGACATTGACGCAGGCCGGGTAGTCGCCGCAGCAGTTGCCGATGTTCTTGACCGTGCAGTCGGCGTCGGTCTGGCAGGTGATGATGATCCGCGACAGCGGCGACTCCGGGTCTTCCGGGGATTCGGGCGCGGCCAGTTGCGAAGGCGCCGAGTGGCAGGCGGTCATTATCAGCATCATGCCGATCAACAGTAGCCATCGAGTCATCAGGAGTCTCCATTGGGGGGTTGCCGATGAGAGTCAGGTTGCGGTCCGGCGCATGCCGCCGGCGATGCACCGATCCTGACCCGCTGGCGCGTGAAGCGCGCGCGGTCGCGGACCATCGGGCTTATTTGACCCGATTGTGCGCCTGTTCCGCCAGTTGCGAGGTGTCCACGCGCACGAAAAGGGAATCGCCGGCCGCAGTCAGCACATCGCCCGCGTAAACCTCGCAGATGATGCGGCTCTTGCGCGTCACTTCGCCTTCGACATGCGCCTTCAGCGTCAGCGGCGCGCCCATTGGCGTGGGCTTGATGTACTTGATGCCGAGATGGCCGGTGACGCAATCGATGCGCGGCAGGCTGCCCGGTTCGCGGCCTTCGGCGCGGTAGTGATAGGCCATTGCCGTCCAGTTGGAATGGCAATCCACCAGCATCGCGATCAGACCGCCATAGACCAGCCCCGGCCAGCCGGTGAACATCGCCTCCGGCAGATGCGTGCCGATGACATGGATGCCGTCCTCGTGCCACTGGCTCTTGATGTGCAGACCATGCGGGTTGGCGCTGCCGCAGCCGTAACAGACGCCTTCGGGCGCGACGATGTCTTGCAGGGCGGTATTCATGCATTCCCCTCGATGGTTGCAAACGCTGCATTATCCCGCGTCGCGCCGGTCACTTCGCTGAGACCAAAGTCGGTGGCGGCGGTATTCGCGTCACGGGTCGATATCGTGGGCGCACGAGCGGAGCAGGGAACGCCGCCTCCGGCCGTGTTCGCGACCACGGGCGCGGATGCTCGCAACCCGGTTCATCGTGCAGGCCGCGCATGCGGGATGGCGTCCTTCAACGGGCCGATGCGGATCGCGATATCGATACGGTGCTCGAGCGGCTCCCGCGGCCATCGGAAACATGCCAGCGGCACCGTGAACCCGGTGGTGACGATGCCGCCGGAGGATCTGCGGCACATGCCGCAGTGGCGATGCGCGATGCCGTCCAGCGCCGCATTGACCGATAACGCAGGCGGCCGCCCTGATGCGTTGCGTCGTCGGCGCTCACTTGGCCCAGGCGTCGCGTAGCGTGACACTGCGGTTGAACACCGGCGCATCGGCATGATGGTCGCGGCGGTCGGCGACGAAATAGCCCAGACGCTCGAACTGGAACGACTGTTCGGGCGAAGCCTGCGCGGCAACCGGCTCGACATAGCCGCGAACGCTGCGCTTGGAGTCCGGATTCAGATGATCGCGATAGGTCTTGCCTTCGGATTCGTCATCCGGGTTCTCGACCAGGAACAGACGGTCGTAGAGACGGATCTCGGCTTCGACCGCATGCCGCGCACTGACCCAATGGATGGTGCCCTTGACCTTGCGGTTGGCGCCTGCCATGCCCGGCCGCGATTCCGGATCCAATGTCCCGCGCAGTTCGACGATTTCGCCGGCCTCGTTCTTGACCACTTCATCGCAGCGCGCGATGCCGGCGCCGCGCAGGCGCACTTCGCCGCCGGGAACCAGACGCTTCCAGCCCTTGGGCGGGACTTCGGCGAAATCCTCGCGCTCGATCCACAGTTCGCGCGAGAACGGCACTTGGCGCTGGCCGAAGCTCCCGTCCTTGGGGTGGTTGGCGAATTGCAGCGATTCCTCGTGGTTTTCGTCGAGATTGGTCAGCACCAGCCTGAGTGGATCGATCACGGCCATCCGCCTGGCGGCGGCGCTGTCCAGATCGTCGCGCAGCGAGCCTTCGAGCATGCTGAAATCGATCACCGAGTTCTGCTTGCTGATGCCGACCCGGTCGACGAACAGGCGGATCGCCGCTGGCGTATAGCCGCGCCGGCGCAGTCCCTGCAGCGTGGGCATGCGCGGATCTTCCCAGCTATCGACCAGTTTCTCGCCGACCAGCGCGGTCAGCTTGCGCTTGCTCATGACGGTGTAGTTGATGTTCAGACGCGAGAACTCGATCTGCCGCGGCTTGTCCGCTTCCAGCGGGAATTCCCTGGCCAGCAGTGGTTTCAGCAGTTCCGGATGATGCATGAAATCGACATTGTCCACGCACCAGTCGTACAGCGGCCGGTGGTCCTCGAACTCCAGCGTGCACAGCGAATGGGTGATGCCTTCGATCGCATCGCCGAGCGCGTGCGCGATGTCGTACATGGGATAGATGCACCACGCATCGCCGGTGTTCTGATGGACGACATGCTTGATCCGGTACAGGGCCGGATCGCGCATGTTGATGTTGCCGCTGGACATGTCGATCCTGGCGCGCAGGGTGCGCGCGCCATCGGGGAACTCGCCTGCGCGCATGCGCCGGAACAGGTCCAGGTTTTCCTCGACGCTGCGGTTGCGCCATGGCGACTCGCGACCCGGCGTGGTCAGCGTGCCGCGATACTCGCGCACCTGCTCGGGCGTGAGATCGCAGACGAAGGCCTTGCCGTCGCGGATCAACTTCTCGGCGGCGAGATAGTAGGCCGCGAAATAATCGGACGCATGACGCAACTCGTGCCAATCGAAACCCAGCCAGCGAACATCGTCGCGGATCGCGTCCACATACTCGGGGTCTTCCTTGGCCGGATTGGTATCGTCGAACCGCAGATTGCAGACGCCGGAGAATTCCCGGGCGATGCCGAAGTTCAGGCAGATCGACTTGGCATGGCCGATGTGCAGATAGCCGTTGGGTTCGGGCGGGAAGCGCGTGCGGATCGCCGTGTGCAGGCCTTCGGCCAGGTCGTCGCGGACGATCTGGCGGATGAAGTCTTTCTTTTCCAGTGGGGTGTCGATGACGGGAACGGGCGATTCGGACATGACGATCAGGAAAGTACGTGTAAAAACGGCAAGTCTAGCCCAAACCGGACGCGTGGACGCGGCCGGGACAGGCGGTTTTCCACATTGCGGGCCGGTGGCCGCTGGCCGGGACCGGATACGCCGCGTATGCTGGCGATCCCGCCGGGAGGCTGTGATGCGTGTCGCCTATTTCGCCGAAAACCTGATCGATGCCCATTTGGCCAAGCCTCTGCTGGAGGATGCGGAGATTCCGGTGTTCGTGTTCGGCGAGTCGTTGCTGGGAGCGGGGGGGCGAATTGCCGCTGTTCGGGGTGCTGCGCGTATGCGTGCCGGACCCGTGCCTGCCGCGCGCGCGCGATGTGCTGCTGGCGGCCGAGCTGGGCACCGGCGTGATTGCGCACGTGGACTCCCGCGAGGGGCTGGATGGGCTGGAATTTCCGGCGTAGCGAAGGGAGCGGCACGGTGGATGCGGTGACGAAGCGGTGGCGCGTACCGTTGTGCGTGACGGGTTTTCCCGGAAGTCGGTGGCGATGAACCGGCCGGCGATGAAAGCGAGCGGCAAAACGGGTCGGGCGTCGGGCTTGATGGTGCTTGGCGCGGTGTTGATCGGCACCAACGGCCTGATGGTGTTTCTGGCCGGCACGCCGCCGACGATCTCCGCGTTCTGGCGGATGTTCCTGTCCGGCGTGCTGTTGCTGGCGTTGTGCCGGCTGTCCGGGCGCTGGCGGCCGCTGCCGTTGCGCAGTTGGCTGTGGTCGCTGTTGCCGGCCGCCGCCTTCGCCGCGGATCTATGGTTCTGGCATCGCAGTATCCTGATGGTCGGTCCCGGCGTGGCGACGCTGCTGACCAATACGCAGGTGTTCTTCATGGCGCTGGCTGGCCTTGTGCTGTACCGGGAACGGCTCGGCGGTCGCTTCCTGGCCGTCTCGCTGCTGGCCTTCTTTGGCTTGTGGCTGCTGCTGGGCAGCGGCCCGGTGCAACGTGGCCCGGATCATGGATGGGGCGTCGCGTTGGGCATCGCCAGCGCGCTTTGTTACACCGTGTACAACCTCGGGCTGAAGCGCAGCCTGCAGGATGCGGCGGACAGCGGACAGACGGTCAGCGCATTGCAGACGCTGGCGATGGTCTCGATCGGCAGCGCGGTGATGCTGGGAATCGCCGGCATGGTCGAAGGCGTGGATTTCCTGCCTCCTTCGCGGGCGTCGTTCGGCTGGCTGCTGTTGCTGGCGGTGTTGGGACATTGCCTGAGCTGGGGGCTGATCTCCACCGCCATCCCGCACCTGCGCGTGGCGATGGTGGGGCTGATCCTGATGGTGCAGCCGATCGTCTCCTATCTGCTGGATGTGGCGCTGCTGGGGGTCAATCCGACGCCGGTCGAATGGACCGGTTTGGGCCTGAGTCTGGCCGGCATCCTTCTGGCCGGTCTCAAGCGGCGGAACAAGGTTCAGCCGGAGACTTGATCTTCCGCCGCCGCGGCCGCATTTCCGGTTCTCTCCACCGGACACATGCCGATGCTGGCGCACACTGGCGTCCAGCACGGCCTGGAAGGTCGGACGGCACGATCCTCATTGGAGAACGACGATGGTTGATTCGAAGATTCCCGGCTCCGACCGCGCAGAAATGCCTTTGAGCAATGTTCATTTCGTCAACGGCCGGCCTTTGCGCGGGGATTTTCCCGGCATGGCGGTGGTCGATTTCGGCATGGGCTGTTTCTGGGGCGTCGAACGCAAGTTCTGGCAGTTGCCAGGCGTGATTACGACAGCAGCCGGTTATGCGGGCGGACATACCGCGCATCCGACCTACGAGGAAGTCTGTTCCGGCGCCACCGGACATGTGGAAGTGGTGCGGGTGGTCCATGCCCCCAAGGCGACGACATTCGAACAACTGTTGCAGACGTTCTGGGAAAACCACGACCCGACCCAGGGCCTGCGCCAGGGCAACGATGTCGGCGAGCAGTACCGCTCGGTGATTTTCTGCTGCACGCAGGAACAATACGATCTGGCCGTAGCCAGCCGCGAGGTCTATCAGGCGCGTCTGGACGCGGTGGGACTGGGCAGGATCACCACGGAAATCCGTTATCCCGCGCCGCCTTTCTATTACGCCGAGGAATATCACCAGCAGTATCTGGCGAAGAATCCGCAGGGATATTGCGGACTGGGCGGCACCGGAGTCGGTTGCCCGGCGGGACTGGCGCCCTAGGCGGAGTGCTTGCGGGTTCGGGGCTGGACATCATCCGGCGTGGACAGGACGCCGATGCATCCATCGATATCGGAACGAGGCGCCCGTGCGTGCGTGGCATGCGCGGGCACTTCCGGTTTCAGAGCAGCAGATCGCCGGCGGCTTCCGGCTGATAGCGGATCGCGTCCACGCGCAGCCGCAGCTTGCGGCCGCCCGGCGCGTTCCAGTCGATGGTCTGGCCGATGGTCAGGCCCAGCAACGCGCAACCGACCGGAGCCAGCACCGAGATCTTGCCTTGATCGGCATCGGCCTCATTGGGATAGACCAGGGTCAGGATGTGGCTTTCGCCGGTCAGCGTATCCATGCATTCGACTCTCGAGCGCATGGTGACGATGTTGTTCGGCATCTGCTCCGGAGGCAGGACTTCGGCACGGTTGAGTTCATCCACCAGCGCCAGCGCGGCAGGCTGCTGGTTGACGCCGGGA
The DNA here is from genome assembly GCA_031263725.1 of Lysobacteraceae bacterium. Classification (GTDB taxonomy): domain Bacteria; phylum Pseudomonadota; class Gammaproteobacteria; order Xanthomonadales; family Xanthomonadaceae; genus JAITWM01. The sequence goes on from JAISFF010000068.1 coordinate 15,771, forward strand.
GCGTCAAGCAGGGATTCCAGGCGCGCCATATCCAGCGTGGAGATGGTGATCGGCGGCGACGGGCGGCCGGAGGATTGGGATGACATGGAAGACTCCTTGAAACTCCATAACAATCAAAAAAAAGCGGCGCGTCGTTGGCGCCGCCCTGATCTCAGGTTGTGATCGATAAACCAGCCCGGAATCCGGCCGACTTCAACCGGAACGGATGTTTCCGTTCACGGAGAGTATGGGGAAATCTCAGGCCGTCTTGTGCGACTTCGCGCCCGAGCGCTGGGACCCGGCCGGATTGGGGACCGGAGCCAGCAATCCCTTGGGCAGTTCGCGGAAGACCCTGGCCAGCTCGAGCAGGAAATCGGCCATCGCCGAGCTGCGTCTCCACACGATCGCGATCTTGCGGCTCGGCGGCGTGCCGCGGAAAGTCAGCAGGTGGATGTTGTCCGAGTGGGCGATCGGCGGCTTCACCGACAGCACCGGCATCAGGGTCATGCCGACATTGGCCGCGACCATCTGCCGCAGGGTTTCCAGACTGGTGGCGCGGAACTCGGAGCGTTCCTGCGCGCCGGAGAGATTGCAGACTCTCAGCGCCTGATCGCGCAGGCAGTGGCCGTCTTCCAGCAGCAGCAGGCGCTGATCGTTCAGATCGTCGATGTTGAGCGATTGCTGGCGGGCGAGCGGATTGTTGCCCGAGACCGCGAGCACGAAAGGCTCTTCGAACAGGAACTCGGCCTGCATCTGGTCGTCGTGGACAGGCAGTGCGACCAGCGCGGCGTCGAGCTTGCCCTCGCGCAGGCGGGCCATCAGCACGTCGCTCTTTTCCTCGACCAGAAACAGTTCCAGGTCGGGGAAGCGGGCGCGGATCTGCGGGATCACGTGCGGCAACAGGTAGGGCGCCAGCGTCGGGAATATTCCCAGACGCACCGTGCCGGCCTCTGGGTCCTGGCTGCGACGCGCGGCTTCCTTCATCTGTTCCACTTCGGCCACGATCTGGCGAGCGCGTTCGGCGGCTTCCTGGCCGGCGGGCGTCAGCATCACTTTGCGCGGCGCGCGTTCGACCAGGATGACGCCCAGTTCTTCTTCCAGTTTCTTGATCTGGGTGGAAAGGGTCGGCTGACTGACATGGCAGGAGGCGGCGGCTCTGCCGAAATGACGATACTCAGCCAAGGCAACTAGATATTTGAGATCACGAAGGTTCATGCAGGTTTTTTTTGAGTTAATGGAACGGAGTTTATTTACATCTGGGAGAAGAGTCCGTGAAATGCAAATCCTGCTTCCTATAGGCCAGGTATGTCGCTAACACATGCCTGGCATGGATTTAAAAAAACCGGCTGCGCCTCCGATTGATTACTTTTGTCCTGGGACCGAGGTCCTGATCAGGTAGTCGAACGTGCCCAAAGCTGCTTTGGCACCCTCGCCAGCGGCAATGATAATCTGTTTATACGGGACTGTGGTGCAATCGCCCGCGGCGAAAACTCCCGGGACCGAGGTCTGGCCTCGGTTGTCCACTTCGATTTCGCCCGTGCGCGCCAATCCGACCGTGCCTTTCAGCCAATCCGTATTGGGCAGCAAACCGATCTGGACGAAAATGCCTTCCAGATCGAGGTGGTGGCCCTGTTCGGATACGCGGTCCCGATATGCCAGGCCGGTGACTTTTTGACCATCTCCAATCACTTCGGTGGTCTGAGCATTGGTGATGACCGTGACATTGTGCAGGCTTTGTAGTTTCTGCTGCAACACCGCATCGGCTTTCAGTTCAGGCGCGAACTCGAGCAGTGTGACGCGCTTCACAACTCCCGCCAGGTCGATCGCGGCTTCCGCGCCGGAATTTCCGCCGCCGATCACCGCGACATCCTTGCCCTTGAACAGCGGGCCGTCGCAATGTGGGCAGTAAGTCACACCCTTGGTGCGATATTCCTTTTCTCCGGGCACGTTCATGTCGCGCCAGCGCGCGCCGGTGGAAAGGATCACGCTCTTGGCTTTCAGGCTGCCGCCGTTTTCGAACTGCACTTCGATCAGCTCGCCGGGGATCAGCGTCTTGGCGCGCTGCAGGTTCATCACGTCGATGTCGTAGCAGCCGATGTGCGCTTCCAGATTGGCGGCCAGCCGCGGGCCTTCGGTTTCCGGGATCGAGATGTAGTTCTCGATGGAAAGCGTATCGAGAATCTGGCCGCCCATGCGCTCGGCGACGACGCCGGTGCGGATGCCCTTGCGGGCGGCATACACCGCCGCCGCCGCGCCGGCCGGACCGCCGCCCACCACCAGCACGTCGAACGGCGCCTTGGCGTTGAGTTTCTCCGCGTAGCGCTGATCGGCGCCGGTGTCGAGCTTGGCCACGATCTGTTCCAGCGTCATGCGGCCCTGTTCGAAGGGTTCGCCATTCAGATAGACCGCCGGCACCGACATGATCTGGCGTTTTTCCACCTCGTCCTGGAACAGCGCGCCGTCGATGGCGACATGCTGGATACTGGGGTTCAGCACCGACATCAGGTTCAGCGCTTGCACCACGTCCGGGCAGTTCTGGCAGGACAGCGAGAAATAGGTCTCGAAGCGGTATTCGCCCTGCATCGACTTGACCTGCTCCTGCAGCTCGGCCGATTCCTTCGACGGATAGCCGCCGACCTGCAGCAGCGCCAGCACCAGCGAGGTGAACTCGTGGCCGAGCGGCAGGCCGGCAAAGCGCAGATGGATATCCTCGCCGGGGCTGTTCAGCGCGAAGGAAGGCGTGCGCCCGTCATCGTCGCGACGCACTTCCACGCTGATCTTGTCGGATGCCGACCTGATGTCCTCGATCAGTTCCAGCATTTCCCTGGAGGCATCGCTGTCGTCGACCGAGGCGGTGATGATGATGGGGCGCACGGCCCGTTCCAGGTAGGCCTGCAATTGGGTTTTCAGATCGGTGTCCAACATGGGTTCGTCTCTTCGAAGCTGGGAAATGGAATACGGGTTAGGAGGACATGACCGCATCGCCCGCCCGGGCGAGGGTATGCCCATATGGGGTAGGGAAGAACCAGAGCGAACGACGCGGTGCGGGATTCGCTCTGGTTCTTCCCCACCGCCGTGCATGGCACGGCGATAGGGTCGAACGGATTCCGGCGGCGCCGGGCGGATATGCGTCCGGCTTCCGACGAACCTTGATTCGCGATCAGATCTTGCCGACCAGGTCCAGCGACGGCTTCAGGGTCTTTTCGCCTTCCTTCCACTTGGCGGGGCAGACTTCGCCCGGATGCGCGGCAACGTACTGTGCGGCTTTGACCTTGCGCAGCAGCTCGGCGGCGTCGCGGCCGATGCCGTTGTCATGGATTTCGCACAGCTTGATCTGGCCTTCCGGATTGATTACGAAAGTGCCGCGCAGCGCCAAGCCTTCCTCTTCGATCATCACGTCGAAGTTGCGGGTGATGGTGCCGGTCGGGTCGCCGAGCATGACGTACTTGACCTTCTTGATCGCGGCGGAGGTGTCGTGCCACGCCTTGTGCGAGAAATGCGTATCGGTGGAGACGCTGTAGATCTCGACGCCCAGCTTCTTGAACTCTTCGTACTTGTCGGCCAGGTCTTCCAGCTCGGTCGGGCAGACGAAGGTGAAGTCGGCGGGATAGAAGACGACGACGGACCACTTACCCTTGAGGTCGGCTTCGGTGATATCGACGAACTTGCCATCTTGGTACGCGGTGGTCTTGAACGGCTTGATTTGGGTGTTGATCAGAGACATGGAAACTCCTATCGAGTGGGTAAATTAAATCTGTGTTGTTTATTATATGTTTCGATTGTCGATCGTTCAAATCGAAAGATGGCATTACCTGAATAGCACGCCGCTATGAGGTTCCGGGACCCTGGCCGAAGGCTGATGGAACCGCTTTGGTGTCACTCGGAGGGGGTCAACCATTCGATCTCGGGGCGGCGCGCACGCTATTCAAGCAAGGATCGGGCACCCGCCGCAGCCTGCGCAAGCCCGCCGGAACCGGCCGTGGCGGTTGGGGGATGCGGTAGTCTGCGCGGTATGACTCGTATCATCGATCTGCTGCGCCAGGGCGCACGACAACTCGCGGGCGAAGAGGCGCGGTACGAGGCCGAATGCCTGCTGCTGCATGTGCTGGACCGGGACCGGGCCTGGCTGTTCGCGCATGGTGACGACATGCCGGGCGAAGAGGACGTGGCCCGTTTTCAGGCCTTGCTGGCGTGCCGGGCCGCCGGCGAGCCGGTGGCCTATCTGGTCGGACGGCGGGGATTCTGGACACTGGATCTGGAAGTGACGCCCGCCACCCTGATTCCCCGTCCCGAGACCGAACTGCTGATCGAACTGACGCTGGTACGGCTGCCGGACAGACAGAGACCCTGGCGGATCGCCGACCTGGGGACCGGCAGCGGCGCAATCGCATTGGCGCTGGCCAGTGAGTACCCGGCGGCGCAGATCGTCGCCACCGACATCAGCGAGGAAGCGCTGGAAGTCGCCAGGCGAAACGCGCGCGCCAACGGGATCGGCAATGTCCGTTTCCTTCAGGGCGATTGGTTCGGTCCGTTGCAGGGCCAGCGTTTCGATCTGATCGCCAGCAATCCGCCATATATCGCCGAGAGCGATCCGCATCTGGAGCGGGGCGATCTGCGTTTCGAGCCGGCGCCGGCACTGGCGTCCGGTGCCGATGGCCTGGATGCGATCCGGGTCATTGCCGCCGCCGCACCGATGCATCTGCATGTGGATGGCGCTCTTGTGTTCGAGCACGGATACGACCAAGGCGCGGCGGTACGCGAAGCGTTGCGCACCGCCGGCTTCGTCGATGTGGTATCGGCGCAGGATCTGGAGCAACGCGACAGGGCGACTCGCGGCCGCTGGCCGGGCTGAACATCGATAAAGGCGCGTGGCATACCGCCGGAAGGCGAAAGGTGGGAACAGGCCGGTCGGCTACACGTCTGCCTCTGTTTTCGTCGGTGCCGCCGCGATGCGTACGCTGTATCCCGGTATCGAACCCTGTGTTCCAACACCAGCCGCATGGCACGTTCCTGTACCCGGGGGGAAACCGCAGTGACTTCCCGTAGCGCCATCTCCTCAGGTGAAGGAGTCTCCAGAAAGACCGAACAGCTTAATTGATGCGCAGCAGCAATTCGGTACGAGGTCGTGAAACTGTGATGCATTACCTTGAATTGATGTGACTCCTTGGGGGAGACTGATACTTCTAGTAATTTAGGAATCGGATTGGGTGTTGTTATTTGGGGTCCCGGTCCGATGTAGGGTGCAGGTGATGCTTGCTGCTCTGCGGGCGAAATCATTCCGTTTTTTAGGACTGTAACCTTAAGTACCGAACATGGGGCATTCGGCTGTTCCGAAGTTGGACAGCTTCATACAATTCGCTAAGGGGCTTACTGTTGGCTTGCGGAAGTCGGTGGGTATACCACATGCCGCAAAAGCCAAGGAGCATCACGATGACGATTGGCGCGATTGCTGCATGTGACGGAGACAAAAGGGGAGAATACATAATGCTTAGTCGTCTGAAGAGGACTACCGTCCAGTCGTGTTTGCGCGCCTGCCGTAATGTTGGAAGGCGGCTGGATCGCAACTTGGCGAACGCATCTGTGGCGGCAAGTGCCTGTCGATTGAGCGCGATCGCGCTGCTGTTGTCCTTGGCAGGCTGGTCGGCGCCAGCCGCAGCTCAAGCCACCGGCTGCACGCAGATGTACGCGGTGCAGCGCAATCTTTCCGGCGCACAGCATATTTACACTTTCACCGCCCCGGGGATTCTGGGGTCGCCGGGCGTGGCAACGCCGGCCACTATCGGCGCGGCGGCGGTGGATCCGGCAACGGGTTATCTCTACTATTATGGCGTCACCTCCCCTACCGATAATTCGGCGACGCTGGCCCACACCAATACGCTTTATCGCTACGACCCGGTCATGCGGGTCAGTACATTGGTCGGCGTTAGCAATATGATAGGAGTCGCCGCGGGCATCGCCGCGGGGGCAGCGTTCGACAACAGCGGCAACGTACTTTACGTTCTGTTTTCTGGGCAGGGCACCGGCAGTTCCGTTCGGGGCTATCTGGCGCGCGTCAATAAGAGTACGGGCGTTGTCCTCAGTTCGACGCCTCTGAGCGGAGATACTCCGAACACCAGTGGCACCAATCCGGGCGGTCGTCCGCGCGATGTCGGTGTGATCGGCGACCTCATCGTCACTGCCGACGGGACCATGTACTACTACGGCAAGGACAGAGGTGCCGGCATCGACAGGCCCGCCTATATGCGGATCGATCCGACGACGGGCGTATTGTCGGGGCGGGTGACTATCGACTATTTCTATCCACGCCGTAAATTGGGTTTGGGTTCATCTAATTCCGCGCTTTCGGACTATATAGACGGCGCGGCGATTGATGCCAAAACCGGCTATCGCTATGCGACCACCACGGAAGAAGGATTGGGCGGTATTTATCAGATTGCCGCCGATACCAACGATGGCATTACCGGGCAGATGGCGGTAGAGGGCTTGACCGACATGGGCGGATGCGTGCTGCCGGTCAATCGGCCGACGGTGCAGAAGGCGTTCTCGCCGTCCACCATTCCGACCGGTATGGTTTCCACATTGACCATCACTTTGCATAACAGCAATGCCGGTCCGATCACGTTAAGCTCGGTGTTGACCGATACTTTCCCCACGGGCGTGGTCGCTGCCGCGACGCCAGCCCTGGGGGGAACCTGTTTCACTCCGGTCGGTAACAGCTCCCTGATCAGCAGCACTTCCAATACGGTACGCATGGCGGCCGGATTACTGGTGCCCGGCACCACGTATAACGGCACTGGCGGCTGTACGATCACGATCAATGTCACCGCTGCGGCGGCGGGAACCTATACCAATACCATTGGTGCTGGCGCGTATTCCACGAGTGCGGGCTCCAATGCGGCGGCGGGGTCGGCGAGTCTGCTTGTCCAGGCAAGAAGGACGCTGACGCTGACCAATACCTGGGTCAATGCGATCGATGGAGATACGGCCACATTGACGCCCAGCGGCACGGAGACGGTGATCGGCACGCCAGTCGTTGGAACTTCGGTTGCTTCAGGCGCGACGACGAATGGTTCGCTGGTGACGGTAGTGGGAAAAACAGTCGATCTGGCGAGTGCCATCACAGTAGGTGCAAGCGCCAACTACACGACTAACCTGACCTGTACGGGCGGCAATCTGACCTATACGGCGGGCGCGCTGACGGGCAGTTTGGTGATGCCCGATGCGAATGTGACCTGTACGTTCACGCATACCCGCGTGGCCGTAGGAACGTTGACTTTGAACAAGTCCTGGGTCGATGGTGTTGTGAACAATGCAGTGTCGCTTGATACGACCGGAGTCGGTACCGGCGTGGCGGGGACATCGGTCAACGGTGGTGCGACAACCGCCGCGACGCGTACCATCTATACGGAGGAAACGGTCACGCTGTCGGAAGCGTTCACCACAGGAACCGCGAATAGCTACGCCACTACATTAAGCTGCACGGGCGGGGTGCTGACATACACCAAAGGCGCACTGTCTGGAACGGTGCTGGTTCCGAATACCGCGGGCGATATCGCCTGTACGTTCAACAATACGGGCAGTGTGAAACTGAGCGCGAGCAAGGCGGTATCGCCGGCGCTGGTGGTGGGTAAGGCATCGACCTACACGATCACGGTGAGCAACAACGGCACGGGTCCGACGACGGAAGAGACGCGGACGGTCGATACGGTGGATGCGACGCTGACGATCGGCGCGGTATCGGCGGGCTGCAGCGTGAGCGGGCAGACGGTGACGTGCGTGACGGCGGCGGGCGGAATCG
>JAISFF010000052.1 GCA_031263725.1 Lysobacteraceae bacterium
GTGATGGCCAAGGCCATACCCCTCGGGTAGGTTCTTGTAGAAGTAATAATGCGCCATGGCCTCGATATTCCCGCGCGTCTCGGACAGGCTCAAGTCGGAGTTGAAGGACAGACCGGGTAGCGGGGTGTAACTGTTAGCGTTTTCGTCAGCATGGATGAAATCAACCATTCTGCCATCATTAGCCATATACATTTCACGCAAGTCTACGGAGCCATGTTGCTCAAGCACCGCACTGCGCAGTGCGTTGTATCCGGCGATGGTCGCTGCCGCTTCGTCATGTGCGCGAGCCTGGATATAGGCCGCAATGGGAGCCGTGTAATCGTGAGGGGGCGGTCCCTCGGAAACGGCCTGCAAAGCTTGATTCAATTCGATCTTCGCCGAACTGCTTTCTCTCTCGGTCAGGTGGTGCTTGACTTCGTGCGCGAAAAGAAAGGTGACATCATTCTCATTGAACCTTCCTGGATATCGCTGCAACGACTCCAGCTTCAAGCGGATGGTCTGCGAGTACGACGAATAGGATGCGCCCTCTCCGGCGCTTTCCGGCAGCACCTCGAAACCCCGCAGCGGCATCCCGATGGCTTCCGGTTGCGCCAACCCCATCAGCACCGGGCCGTTGGCGGCCATCTTCATCTGCCCGGACAGCCAGGGCGAGCGGTCGATCGACTCCTGAAGGTTCTCGATCACTTCCGGCGTCACGCCGTCCTTGGCCGAAAAATCGATCATCATCCGCTGGATGCCCAATATCGCCGAACGCGTTCCATTGCGGCCGGACCAGCCCGAACATCCCTACCATGCGCTGTTCTGCCAGATACGCGCCCATATCCATGCGCAGTACGCTCAGCATGGCCGGGCGCCGGACGAGACCAGCGGGCGGGTGACGATGAGCTTGTATGCCCGGGCAAGAGAAGTGGGCATTACTCGCGCGGATCATGTGGTTTTCAGCCAACCCAATGAGGAAAAAGGCGTAAAGCAGAACGAATACATCTTCGTGGTGCAGGGGAAAATGGACGATCCCGGCATGGTGCGCGCAATGCTGCCTTTACAGCAGGCAGCCAATACGCCGGTGGCGGAAAGCCTGGAGAGGGTGCGCCAGATCGAGCAGCGCCAGCAACAGGAGGCCCTGGCCCAGCAGCAGACGCAGCAGAAGGATAGCCCGATGCAGGATGATCCGTCGCAGGGAGGACCGAAACTGGTGCGGTGAGCCTGGGAGAGACCTCAGGTTGCACCTGGGGTTTTCCCTTTGCCGGGAAGGCCACCCAGTCCAGGTACACCTTGATGCCTGGAGACCAGCCAAGCTGACGTTGCTACGCGCCGTTTCTTTGCACACCTTGGTGCCCGGCTTCGATTCCGGGAAATCCTCGTCCGGCTGCGGATGCCAGCCATCGTCGATGATTTCGGCCACCGCGTTCTCGAACCGTCCGGGAATACACATCATCACACCACGGCCCTTGATCGTCATCGGCCCATGCTGGACTGCTCAGGCCTCACGGCATTGCGACGAATGCTCCCGATCGTCGCGAATGCAACGGCCCAAGCCGCCATGCCTGCCCATGGCTTCCGCGGTTTTGCGGAAAGGAATCAGCCCAGCTCCTGCAACCAGTCGCGTGGGCGCAGATAGTCGTACAGGCGCGCCTCCGCGCTGCCGGCCTCGGGAACGAATCCGTACTCCCAGCGGACCCGTGGCGGCATGCTCATCAGGATCGACTCGGTACGGCCGCCGCTTTGCAGCCCGAACAATGTGCCCCGGTCGTAGACCAGGTTGAACTCGACATAGCGTCCGCGGCGATACAGCTGGAACTCGCGCTCGCGTTCGCCATAAGGCGTGTTCTTGCGACGCCCGACGATCGGCAGGTAGGCATCGAGAAAACCATCGCCAACCGCGCGCACGAAAGCGAAATTCTGTTTGAAGTCCGATTGCAGATCGTCGAAGAACAGGCCGCCGACGCCACGAGTTTCGTTGCGGTGCTTGAGGAAGAAATAATCGTCGCACCAGTGCTTGTAGGCCAGATAGTGATCCGGGCCGAACGGCTTGCTCAGATCGTGCGCGACACGATGCCAGTGCAGGATGTCTTCATCGAAAGGATAAAACGGCGTCAGATCGAAACCGCCGCCGAACCACCACGCCACCGGCAGGCCATCGCGCTCGGCCTGGAAGAAACGGACATTGGCATGCGTGGTCGGCAGATAGGGATTGCGCGGATGGAACACCAACGAAACGCCCAGCGCGCGCCAGGAAGCGCCGATCAGGCCGGGCCGCGCGGATGTCGCCGATGGCGGCAGTTGTTGCCCGTATACGTCCGAGAAACCGATGCCAGCACGCTCGAATACCGCGCCTTCGCTCAAGACCCGTGTGCGCCCACCGCCCCCGTCGGGGCGCGTCCATGCATCTTCGGCAAAACGCCCGGAGCCATCGGCGTTCTCGATGGCGATGCAGATTCGATCCTGCAGATCGGTGAAATAACGGCGGACGGCATCAATGTCGTTCATCAGTATATTTTAGCGATTAATCATGCAAAAACTTTGATCCGGATCAATGGCGGCGATGTCCATCATGCTCGAATTCGGCCCGGATCGGATGCGTGCACAGTTTGTAGATGATCCAGCCGTGCATGGCCGCCAACACCCCGGCGGCGGCATACAACAGGTTGCGTATCTGTCTTTCCCGTTCGGCCAGTTCGAGGTCGTTGAACAGTTTCGCCAGCCAGTCCAGCATCTGCAGGAACATCTCCACCGAACCGAAGATCAACACCACGCTCATGGCCAGAAAAACGATGAAGCCGAGGCGTCCCCATTCGAAGCGTTTCAGCAAGCCATAGGAAACCCAGGCGAAGGCCGCCGAAAGCAGGGTCGACAGGAAATTCAGCAGCTCCAGGTGGGTCAGCGTCCATTCCAGCGATGGCGACAGGTTCAGCGGCAAACTGAACTGGTCGAACAGCGATTGCAGCATATCGGCCGGGGAAAACGCCAGCAGCATGACGACCTGCATCAGTCCGCCGACAGCGCCCATGATGCCGATCGCCAGCGATATCCATGCCATGACAGTGATGAAGACGGAACGCGGAGCGGGCGCTGGAATGGAGGTCATTGCGTGACAGTCGTGCGGATGATGGAATGCCTGAAGATGTCGCCGGCCGCGAATTCCTGGCCGGTTCATCCCATGAATGAATGCGGATTCTACCCGCGACCGGCTTCGATGTCCGGCCGGATCGCCGGATACGTCGGCCGGCTATTTCAGCGTCTTCTCGAACAGATCCAGGATCCGCCTGTATTCGTCCAGCCACGAGTCCGCGCGGGTGAAGCTGTGACGTTCCAGCGGATAAGGCGCGACCTGCCAATTGTCCTTGTGCAGCTCGATCAGTTTCTGCGTCAACATCACCGAATCGCGGAAGAACACATTGTCGTCGATCATGCCATGCGCGATCAGCAGATGATCCTGCAGGCCGTCGGCATACCCGATCGCCGACGAGACACGGTAGGCCTCGGGATCGACATCCGGCGTGTTGAGTATGTTCGCGGTATACGGATGGTTGTATTGCGACCAGTCCGCCACCGGCCGCAACGCAGCGCCGGCCTTGAACGCACCGGGCGCGCGAAACAGCGCCATGTAAGTCAGGAAGCCGCCGTAGGAACCGCCGTAGATGCCGGCACGATCGCGATCGGCCTGCTTGTTCGTCACCAGCCAGTCCAGACCATCCAGATAGTCTTCCAGTTCCGGATGGCCCATGTTGCGGTAGATGGCCGTGCGCCATTCGCGGCCGTAGCCCTCGCTGGCCCGGAAATCCAGGTCCAGTACGACATAGCCGCGCTGTACCAGCAGGTTGTGGAACATCTGCTCGCGGAAATAATTCGGATAACGCTCACTGACATTCTGCAGATAACCGGCACCATGCACGAACATCACCACCGGATAACGCTTGCCCGGTTCCATCGCCACGGGTCCGTAATACTTGCCCCAGATCGCGCCGGTGCCATGCCGCGACGGAATCCGTACATATTCGGGCCGGATCCAGTCGCGTGACTTGAACGCGCCGCTGCGGGTATCGGTCAACCGCTGTATCGATGGAATGCCGGTGACATCCGCCACCGCCAGCTGCGGCGGCAGATAGCTGCCCGAATAGCGCACCAGCAGCCGGCTTCCGTCCGGGGACAGCCTGAAGTCCTCGACTCCGTCGAGGTCGGTCAGCTCGCGAATCGAATCATCGTCCAGGTTCAGGCCACAGACTTCGTAATCTCCCGGCCAGCGGCGGTTGCACAGGAAATAGAAACTGCGGCCGTCGCGCCCGAGCTGCGGCATCGAGGCTTCCCAGCGGCCCGCAGTACGCTGCCGCGGGCGCGCTTCGCCTTCGATGGTGTACAGATGCGAATAGCCCGACTCCTCGGACAGATACCACAATGTCCGGTTGTCCGGCAGCCAGCCGAAATCGTTGAAATTCCAGTTGATCCAGGCCGGGTCCTGCAAGCGATGGCGCGGCTTCAGGCGGGCCGTGTCCAGATCGACCGTCGCGATCCAGCGATCCTTGTTATCGATCGCGCGCAGCATGACCGCGACGCCGCGGCCGTCTCGCGTCCACTCGATGCCGACGCTGCCGCCATCGCCCACTTCCACGGCACGGGACCCGGACAATGGCTCCAGCCTTGCCGCGCGGCGTAGCGATGCCAGCGGATCGCGATCGATGCCGGGCAGGGCGTCGAAAGAAACCGGCCGGACCTGGCGCGTCCGCAGATCCACCAGCCATAGCTTCTGCGGCAGCGGCGGGTTACGTCCCACGCGGGTGCGGACGTTCCTGAATTCCTCGTATCCCGATTCGGTGACGTATTCGGGCATCTGCCCAGGCGGTTCCTCTTTCGCGTCCTTTTGCAGAGTCACCACCAGCAGATACCGAAGGTCCGGCGACAACGAGCTGTCGTGGATGACCACCTCGTCGCCGAGGTAGATCGGTTCGGGAGCGCGGCTGGAATCCGCTTCGCGCCAGACCTCGTCCTGCCTGCGCAATACCTGCTTCTCCTCGCGATCCTGCCGCAGCGTCGCCAATACCCGGAACTGCTGTTCGCGCAGGAAATCCGCCGCCGGCTCCGCGTCGGGCGGTTTCTCCGCCGCCAGCACCGCCACCTCACGCGTGCTGCGCTCGTTCGGGTCCCATGCCAGCCAGGTATCGTCCACACGCCAGAACACACCGCCATCCGCGGAGAAACCCGGCACGGATTCGCTGGCGTTGGTGCGGGTCAGCTGTCGAAGGTGGCCATCGGCCTCCACCACGAAAACATCATCGTGCCTCAGCATCAGTCCGCGTCGCCCTGGCGCGTCGTAAACGACATCCGCGCTGACCGTCGTGACGCGCTCGCCGTCGGCCACTTTCGCCGCCGCGCTCCCGGACGGATTCTGGCGGTACATATCGCGAACCGGACTGCCCGGTCGTTTCAGCGTGTACAGGACTTCGCGGCCATCGCTGCTCCACCAGGCTTCCTCGACCGGCGGTCCGATCCAGTCGGGATCGGCCATGACCCGCTCCACGGTCAACGGAACATCGCTCTGGGCCAGGGCCGCGCCGGAGCAGCACAGACAGGTCAACAACCAGGATGGAAACAGACGCATTCGGTATCTGCGATCGGAAGGACGGGGCACAAGATTAGCAACAGCCGGAGCGGAAGCCACTGCGGATAGTCATGCCCGCACATATCGCCCGGCGGGTGCGATCAGTTCCCGCCCGTGCGATCGGAACCGAACATGCCTTCTATCTCCACGCGCAGTTCCGGCCGGCAGACTTCGCCATGCAGCAGAACGCACGGTACCTGCGGCAGACGTTCGCCGAGCCGCTGCGCGACCTGATCCGCATCCTCGCGGTTGCGCACGTATACCTTGAGCAGATCGCGGTGGCCGAACGCATCGGGCCAGCCCGCGTCGCGCGCGCGCGCCGACGCAAACAGGCTCTCGAAATTGGCGAATATCTCGTCGAGCTGCGCCAACGTCGAATCACGATGCCGCGACGCATGGCCGACGATAGCCGCGGTCCCGGACACCATCAACGGCAGCGCCGCCGATTCCGGCGGCAGCATCGCGCGGGCGAAGCTGGGCGGCTGTGCGCCATACTGCGACGGATAACGATAAGCGCTGACTTGGCGGGGATTTTCCAGTGGCGTTCCAGGCATGCGCGCCGCCAGCCAGTACACCTGCAATCGGCGCACGCCGTCGCGGCGGCCAATGGCGGTGGCGGCGGGGAGATGCGATGTATCCAGCTCGCCCATGCCACGCACCCGGCCGACGCAGAAACGGCGATAGCGCTCCTCGTCGCCAACGCCATCGACGATGGCATCCAGATAGTTCCATATCCTCAACAGATGCGGATAACCGCTGCGCGCCAGAAACCGCGTCAAGCGCGCATAGGCTTGCGCCGTCGCGGCATCGATGCTTTCCGTTCCCTCGTCGATCTGGATCGCGCCGAATGCGAACGTGCCATCCGCGCTCCAGGCGACACCGTCATCGCGCCCGCGCCGGACCGGGGCGGTGCTGCGCCAGACTTCCATCTTTGGCGCACCCAGTTGCCGCAGCGGCACGCGCAGCCTGCGCGGATCGGTCTCGTCCGGAGCCATGCCGGAATCGAAGTCGAACAGCGCCAGCACGTACTCGTCGCGCAACAGCCCTGCGGTCTCCCCGGCAGGAGCGAGATCGAACGCGAGTCGCGGCGGAAAATGGGGCATCGGCATCTCTTCATATACGGGGGCATCATTGCACCGGCCGCCGCATCGTCGAACCGATGCATCACGCAATACCGGACTGGCGCAAGGAAACATGCAGGCTCCGGTTGAAGCCCGTGCTCCGACAATAACCGATCGATCGCAGGAAATACGATGCGGCATCCGGCGACGGACCAGGGCGATGAGCCGGCCAGGATCACAGCATGTGACGGAACGGATCGCGCGCGGCCTTGGCAACGGCGCGGCGGCTCATGATAAGGGAGCCTTCCGCGTCCGTGGCAAGTGCGGGTATCACGATATCGCTGGGCCGCGCGCGGCCATGTCGCGTATCCGCACGGCGGTTATCGGCCTTGCGGACGCCGTGCCGCTAGCGATGTGCCGCCGCGTTCGGGATGGGAACCACCACCGTCGGAACGATGTGCTCGCCGCTCGGATCATAGATGAGCGGCGGGTTTTCCCTGGCCAAGCGATACTGCTGCCACATGTTGTCGTGCCGCAACACCTGCATCACCACATGCGCGGTGATCCGATAGAGATCGCGCAGCGGGTGGAAATGACTCTTGCGCAGCGGCATTCCGTCCGCGTCCCGATAACGCGATTCCACCGGCACGGATACACAGCGGATGCCGAGATCGCGCGCGGCGGAAATCAGCAATTGCGCTTCCAAGACGAAATTCTCGCCGGGTACGTTTTCCAGCGACGCGACTTCGATCGGGTAATAGCGCTGGCCACTTTGCGTATCGGTGATGCGTTGCCCGGTTCCCCAGGCAATGCCCCAGTCGCCGAATTCGTTGGCCAGACGCCGATACGCGGGTTGCTGCGCACGCTTGCGCAGACGCGCGCCGATGACGATGTGCGCGGGATAACTATTGGCGGCCCGTAGCAGGCGCGGAATATCGGCGGCGGCATGTTGTCCATCGCCATCCATGGTGACCACGCCGCGCAGTCCGCGCCGACCGGCTTCGGCGAAACCGGTACGCAGCGCAGCCCCTTTGCCGCGCCGCTGGCCATGACGCAGCACCGTCACCGGCAGATCAGCGATGACTTCGGCGGTGTCGTCGTCGGAACCGTCATCAATCACGATGATGTGCGCACCGTAGGCCAGCGCGGCTTCCACGACTTCGCGGATGCGTAATGCCTCGTTCAACGCCGGAATAACCACAGCAATGTTGTCGCCACTCAACGGAATGTCATTCATGTCAACAGAACTCCAGGCTCGTCCAGTGATCGCGACAGCCGTTCTCGAGATCGGCATGCCGGGATGCATGCGCCATATTGGGGGAATGATTCATCGCATTCCGTCCCTGCGTGCCGGGGTATCAGATTCCATCTGCGCGGATATCGTACTTTTGTGCCCGTTGGGAATGATGAAATCCTGTCCACGGCGTTCCTTCGCGGACTGCACGATCGACCGTGCCAAGGTGGGCCGTTCATGCCCGTTTCCGCGCATTTCACGGCAGGCACGGCCCGCTATGCTTTCCCGTCAACGGTATTTCCGGGACAATGCCGGTTCACGTTCACAGCCCTTCGATGCATTCGATGCAAGCCTACGTCTACAAGAGCGGAAGAAAATCGGAGACTTATGTCTACTTTGCCGTTCGCGAAGATTTCTCCGCCCTCCCCGAGTCCTTGCAAGCGGAGCTGGGAGCGTTGCGGTTCGTGCTGGAAATCGCATTGAGTCCCGAGCGCAAGCTCGCTCGGGCCGAAACCGGTACCGTGATGGATGCACTGCGCGCCCAGGGGTTCTACATCCAATTCCCACCTCCGCCGGATCACCTGGTCTCTCCATCCGATGTCTGAGTCGCCATTTTCCCGTCCCACGCGCATCGCGGCGCTGGCGGGCGTCCTGGGCTTCATCCTCCTGATGCTGGCCGGATTCGGCGGCGGCTCCGCTCTGTGGCTTGGCGGACTGGCACATCCGTTGCTGGCGCTGGCGATCTCCTGGAGCGGCGGCACCCGTCGCATGCCAAACGGCATGAAGGCACTGGCGCGCGAATTCGGTGCATTGTTGCTGTTGTGGGGATCGGGACTCGGCGGCGGCGCATTGTTGCTGGGCTGGCCGACGCAGGCCCTGAGCAACAGTGGCAGCCTGAGCGCCGCGCTGGGCCTGAGCGCGGCCGCCGGCGTGCTGCTGCTGCTGCTGTGGCGAATCTGGCCGTTCTGGCAATCGATGGAACGCGACAACAGCGCACTGCGCGCCATGTGGCGACGCCTGCCGAGACAGGACGCCAGCGCGGCGCGGGGCCTGGGTGCCGCCATCGTCATCGCCGTGTGCCTGGCCGGAATACTGGTACTGGTCAAGCCCGGTCTGGTATCGGAAGCATTGCGCTGGCGCCTGGCGGCGGCCGGAGCGGTATGGGCACCGGTACTGCACTGGGCGCTGCAAAAGATCAAACCGCCGCTGGAAGCCACGGCCGCATTGGATTTCCTGGTCGCCATGCCGGAGCCGGACACCGCTATCATCCTGGACGGCGCCGACATGGAAGGCCTGATCGGCGCCGGCGACCTGGACCTGCAACTGTACGCCGCCGCGCGCAATGGACGCGTCGAACAGGCTCTGCAGCTGATCGAAGCGGGCGCGGACATGCAGGCGCGGCCGGCCGCCGATTCGCGCGATCAACGCAGTCTGATGGTCCTGGCCTCCATCCTGCCGGACCTGCGCCTGCTGCGTACCATCCTGGCCCATGGCGCGGATCTCAACGACCCTTCGCAGGGCATGACGCCGTTGCTGGCCGCGACCCGCGACAGCTGGCACGGGCGGCCGGAAGCGGTGATGACGCTGCTGACCAATGGCGCCAATCCGCGCCTGGCCGATGCCGAGGGCAATACTCCGCTGCACCACGCCTCGCGCAGCACCGATCCCAGCGTCGCCGCCCTGCTGCTGGATGCCGAGGCGGATATCGACGCGCTCAACTATGACGGCCAGTCCGCACTGGCGATTGCCTGTTCGGTCGGCAACTGGCGCCTGGCCAAGTTCCTGCTGGAACGCGGCGCGACCGCCGAGCCGGCGGGCGGACGGCCAGCCCTTTTGGCCGCGGCCAGCACCGAGGACGACGATCCCGCCGGCGTCCAGTTGCTGCTGCGGCACAAGGCCAGGATCGGCGCGGTCAATCGCGACCAGCACACCGCCCTGCACGAAGCGGCGCGCGCCGGCCATCCCGAGATCACTTCGGTGCTGTTGGCCGCCGGCGCCAATCCCAATGCTCGCGACAACAGCGCCAGCACGCCCTGGCTGCTGGCGGCCAGGAAGGGCCAGATCAAGGTACTAGAACGCCTGCGCTCGCATCGGGCCGATACCGAGGCGGTCGACAGCACCGGGCGCAATGCGCTGATCCAGGCCTGTATGGGCGATGCCGCCACGCCGGAGCTGGTCCAGTACCTGCTGGATCAGGGCGTTTCCGCGGATACCCCGGATCTGATGGGCAAGCGTGCCGTGGACCTCGCCGCCAGCGCCGGACGCTGGACAGTGGTGACGATGCTGGACCCCGAGTACGCGCTGCCGGCCGTGGTCACCGATATCCCGGCCGCGCCCGCCCAGGCATCCGATACGCGCCCGCCATTGGAACTGTTGCGCGAGGGTCTCGAGACGGGCCGTTACGAGGGCCTGGAGAGCCTGGCCAAACTGTGCGCCCCAGGCGAACTGGGCAGGCTGCTGCATGAACCGGATTATTCCTCCAAACCACGGGTGATCGAGTGGCTGCTCCGGCACGGCGCCGATGCCGGAGTCCGCGACTCCGGCAAGAACACGCCGATGTTTCTGCTGCTGAGCCGCGGCGCGGATGCATTGCCCGCATTGTGCACCCTGTTGAACCACGCCGTGTCGCCCGCCGGCATGGGCGGCCTGGCGCGGTTCATGGCCGCCTGCATGCAGCACGGACAGGACTCGTCCGAACTGGAACGGTTCGCGCTAGAGTTGCTCGAACGCGGCGCGGATCCCTTTGCCACCTCGGCGGCGGGCGAGTCGCCGTTATCGCTGGCGGTCGGCCTGACTTGGCTGAACCTGCAGAACCGCCTGCTGGAAATCGGCGTCAATCGCGAGGCCGCCAACGGGCAGGGCATGACGCCGCTGCACCTGGCCACCGTGCTGGGCCGCGAAGCTTCGCTGAAATCGCTGATCCTGCATGGAGCCTCCCCGGATGCCCGCACCACCGATGGGCAAACCTCGCTGGGAGTGGCATTGGCATTGGGACGCCGTGACCTGGCCGATTGGCTGAACTGGAGCCGCTGGCAGTTGCCGCGCCGACGCCTGCGCGCCAGCGATGTGCCCGGCGCCGCCAAGCTCGGTGACACGGGCGCGGTACGGCGGTTGCTGGATCTGGGGTTCCCCGTGGATTCGACCGACACCCAGGGCTGCACCGCGCTGCTGCGCGCAGCGGGCGGCGGCCATCTGGAAATCGTCCGGTTGCTGCTGGAGCGCGGCGCGGACCCACAACGTCCCGCCAGCAGCGGCGCGACACCGTTGTCGGCGGCGGTCAGCAAGCGCCAGCCGGAAATCGTCACGGCGCTGCTCGGCGCCGGCGCCGATCCCGAATACCGTCTGCCCGGCGGTGTCACCGTGTTGATGCTGGCGGCGGCACTGGGGCTTCCCGACATCATCGCGCGCCTGGTGGCCGCCGGTGCCGATGTCGAAGTCGGCGATGCGCGCGGACTGATGCCGCTGCACTGCGCGACGCTGTACGGATTCGGTTCGAACGACAAACCGCGATTGATGGCGCTGCTGGATACCTTGCTGCTGGCGGGCGCCGATCCCGACGCATCCTCGACTGCCGGCGTCAGCCCGCTGCTGCTGTTGCTCGGCTCGGGCGCGGAACCCGGCGCCCAGTGCGACGAGGCTGTCGTGCTGGCCGGTGTGGAACGCTTGCTGGAAGAAAGCATATCGCTGGAAAGACAGGACGCACGTGGATTCGGTCCGCTGCATCTGGCCGCGCTGCACGGGTTTTCCAATGTGATCCGCCGCCTGCTGCGCGCCGGCGCCGACCCCGCATTGCGCGACACACTGAACCGGACGCCGCGCGAAATCGCGATCATGCGCGGGTTCGTCGATGTCGCTAGCGAATTCGACGCGTCGTCGCCCTATCGCGGCGGCCAGCGTTACCTGCGCGAACCTGGCGAATGAATGCCGTTGCCGGAGGAAAGCTCCGGCCGGCCGGATTGCCCAGCGTTTCCCGCTAACGGGCGATCGCATCGTCCTCGGGAGAATCGTCCGGCTCGTCCACCGCATTGCGATCGGCCTCGAACAGTTTCAGCAGGTCCTCGCGCGCTTCATGGGCGCTTTGCATCACCGCCGCTTCGTTGTCGTAGACCAGATACTGCTTGCGCAGCAGTTTCTCGTCGTGCGCGCGGAACTGCTGGATATGCGTCGCCGCCTGATCCGGCGGCAGGCCCAGCCCGATCAGCGTCCGCTCGGCGGCATCCAGGCTGCTGCCGAATATCTCGCGGAACGGTTCCGCGCCCAGGTCCATCAACCGCCAGGCGTGCTGACGATTGCGCGCACGCGCCAGCAGCTTGGCCTTGGGATAGAGGCGCCGCAACAGGCGCACTGTGCGCATGTTGGCGCCGGGATCGTCCATGCTGACCACGAACACCTCGACATGATCGGCGCCCGCAGCGCGCAGCAGATCCGGGCGCGTCGGATCGCCGTAATAGATATGTCCGCCCCATTTGCGCACATCCTCGACCTGCGCCGCGCTGTTTTCCAGTGCGACGTAGGAAATGCCCCGGGCGGTCAAGATGCGCGCGATGATCTGCCCGAACCGCCCCATGCCGGCGATCAGCACACGCGGCCGGGAATCGTCCATGGCCGAATCGTATTGCGGCGCTTTCTGCGCCTTGCGCTTGGCCGCATCGCGGTTGAGCCAGCGGTCCAGCACGAACATCAATAACGGCATCACTGCCATCGAGATACCGACAATCGCCACCAGACGGTCGTGATTGTCGGAGCCGATCAGCTTGACCCGGAGCGCTTCGTTGAACACCACGAACGCGAACTCGCCGCCCAGCCACAGTACGCCGCCCAGCAGGATCGCACTGCGCACCGGCAGCTTGCCCATTCGCCCCAACGCGAACAGCAGCGAGAACTTCACGAACAACAGCAGCAGTACACCACCGACGATCAACCATGGCTCGAGGCCGATCCGCATCAGATCGATGCTCATGCCCACGGCAATGAAGAACAAACCCAGCAGCAGGCCCTTGAACGGTTCGATCTGCGATTCGAGTTCGTGGCGGAATTCGGAATCGGCCAGCAACACGCCGGCGAGGAAAGCGCCAAGGCCGGGGCTCAGCCCGGCCCGCTGCATGATCCACGCGCTGCCCAGCACCACCAGCAATGCGGTCGCGGTGAACACCTCCGGCATCTGCGTGCGCGCCACCACCCGCAGCACCTGGTTCAGCAGCCAATGACCGCCGACGATGACCAACGCCAGCGCGCCGATCGCATGCAGCGCGGCTTCCCAGGTCAGGGTCTGGTTCTTGACCCCGCCCAGCAGCGGAATGAGGGCCAGCAACGGAATCGCGACCAGATCCTGGAACAGCAGGATGGCGAATGACAGGCGACCATAATCGCTGTTCAGTTCCTTGCGCTCGGCCAGCAATTGCAATCCCACCGCGGTCGAGGACAGCGCCAAACCCATGCCGGCCACCAGCGCACCCTTCCAGTGCAGCCCGTAGAACCAGAGCGCCAAGCCCAGGATCAACGCGGCCGAAAACACCTGCAGGCTGCCGATGCCGAATACCGGCCGCCGCATCAGCCTCAGCCTTGCCGGGGACAGCTCCAGTCCGATGACGAACAGCAACATCACCACGCCGATCTCGGCCGCGCTCAGGATCCGGTCCGGCTCGCGGACGAATCCCATGCCACTGGGGCCGAGTATCACGCCAGTCACCAGATAGGCCAACACCGCGCCCAATCCCAGCTTTTTGAACAACGGCACCGCGGCGATCGCCGCCAACAGCAGCACCAGTGCCAGTTCCAGACTGATATTAGACATGCGCGGCCTCCATCCATGGATTATGCGGCTTCCGGGATGACGGCTGTACAGTTATTGCCGTATCGGGGATGAACAAATGCCGCATCGCCATTTCCGCCGGTTCGCTCCGGGACAGGCCATCGCCGCCCGCGCCGGGCTTTCCTGTCGTTCCGGCGGATACGGAAACACCCCGCTGAGCGGGGCGTCTCGATCGCATCAATCCCTTCGGCCGATCGCCGGATCAGGGTCAGCGCTTCATCGAAGCGAAGAACTCGTCGTTCGACTTGGTGGTCTTCATCTTGTCCAGCAGGAATTCCATCGCACCGATTTCGTCCATCGGGTGCAGCAGCTTGCGCAGGATCCAGATTTTCTGCAGCAGTTCCGGCTCGATCAGCAGATCCTCGCGCCGCGTGCCGGACTGGTTCACGTTGATCGCCGGATAGACGCGCTTTTCGGTGATGCGACGATCCAGATGGACTTCGGAGTTGCCGGTACCCTTGAACTCCTCGTAGATCACCTTGTCCATCGCGCTGCCGGTATCCACCAGCGCCGTGGCGATGATGGTCAGCGAGCCACCTTCCTCGACATTGCGCGCCGCGCCGAAGAAACGCTTAGGCCGATGCAGCGCGTTGGCGTCGACGCCGCCGGTCAGCACCTTGCCGGAACTGGGCACGACGTTGTTGTAGGCGCGCGCCAGACGGGTGATGGAGTCGAGCAGGATCACCACGTCCTTCTTGTGCTCGACCAGCCGCTTGGCCCGCTCGATCACCATTTCCGCCACCTGCACGTGACGCGCGGCCGGCTCGTCGAAGGTGGAGCTGATGACTTCGCCGCGCACGGTGCGCTGCATCTCGGTCACTTCCTCCGGACGTTCGTCGATCAGCAGCACGATCATGTGCACGTCGGGATGATTGGTCGTGATCGCGGTGGCAATCTGCTGCATCATCATCGTCTTGCCCGCTTTGGGCGGCGAGACGATCAGCGAGCGCTGGCCCTTGCCCTGCGGCGCCATCAGATCGAGGATGCGGCCGGTGATGTCCTCGGTGGAACCGTCGCCGCGCTCCAGGCGGAAGCGGGTGCGCGGGAACAGTGGCGTGAGGTTCTCGAACAGGACCTTGTTCTTGGACGCTTCCAGCGGCTCGCCGTTGATCGAATCCACCGCGGCCAGCGCGAAATAGCGCTCGCCGTCCTTCGGATAGCGGATGCGTCCGGCCAGGTAATCGCCAGTGCGCAGGTTGAAGCGGCGGATCTGCGAGGGCGAGATATAGACATCGTCGGGACCGGCCAGATAGCTGGCCTCGGCCGCGCGCAGGAATCCGAAACCGTCCGGCAGGATTTCCAGCACGCCATCGGCGGCCACGCCATCGCCATACCGGGTCAGCACCTTCAACAGCGCGAAGATCACATCCTGCTTGCGGGCGCGGGCTACGCCTTCATGGACGTTCAGCTGATCGGCGATCTCCAGCAGTTTCTGCGCCGGCATCCGCTTCAGATCGCTCAGCGAGTAGCTCGGGAATCCCTCGGGAATGCTGGGCATCGGCCGCGGCGGCGGCTCGTAATGTCCGTCCTGATCGTCGTTGCGGTTGCTGCGGAAACGATCGCGGCGATTGTTGTTGTTACTGCGGAAATTGTTGTTGTTGCGGTCGCGGCGGTTGAAACGGTTGCCTTCGCGCTGCTGGTCGCGCTGCGCGAATTCACGCTCGCCACCGGGCTCGACCGTTGCCGGGGATCTTTCGGACGGAACCGCATCGGAAGCGGGCGTCGCAGCGGGTGGCGCATCCACCTGCAAGGTGACCTGCACGGGCGGCGGTTCGGGCGATGCCAGCGGTTCCGCGGGAGCCGGCTTGATGGCGGCTGCGACCGGGGCGTCGGTACCGGTGTCGGGTGCCTTGTCGGCGGCGGCTGATGCGCGGACGCGGACGGTGGCTCGGGGCGTGCGTGGCTTGCGCACGCGCTTTTCGGCAGGAGCTTCGGCGCTCCCGGTTTCTTCAGGCGGGGTGTTCTCGGACAAGCGATTATTCCTCTCGCAGCAACGTAGGCGAGCGCCCAGAAAGGGCGGACTTGGATGGATTGGGAAGGGACCCGGAAAGGTTCGTTGGATAGTCCAAATTGACGCGCGGCGGCGCCCGGACCTTGGGAAAACACTAACACCGCTCAGCGGCGACGGCAATAGGGCCGGCACGGCGCGCCGGAAACGCGGCGGGGCTCGCTGCTCGCTACATGAAGCTCCGCCGGCACACGGTTTGCGCTGGCCTTGCGATTTTCGGACCCGTAAAGATTAAGGCGCCGGGCGAGTACCGCCCGGCCTTGCCTGGAATCAGGCGCTGATCGTCTTGTCGATCATCTGGGTCAGCTGACCCTTGCCCACCGCACCGACCTGCGTCGCCTGCACCTGTCCATTCTTGAACAGCAGCAGCATCGGGATCGAACGCACATGATACTTGATCGCCGTGGCGCGGTTTTCATCGATATTGACCTTGGCAACCTTGACACGGCCGTCGTAGGTTTCCGCCAAATCGTCGACGATGGGCGAAATCATCTTGCACGGGGTGCACCATTCGGCCCAGAAATCCACGAGAACGGGCTGATCGGATTGCAGGACGGCGGCGTCGAAATCGGCGTCACCGACATACATGACCTTGTCACTCACTGAAGGAATCTCCTGCGGCAATGAATCGGCGGACCGGGGTAAAGACGCCGCATTGCGGTAAACTGAATCGTTTCGCGGGAGAGCCGGAGGAAATTTGGACCTCCGCTCTTTCCGCGCCCCGGTACGAAGGGCGCAGTTTGCGATGCCCGCCGATCCGATGCAAGTTGAGCTTTGTATCAGGTTCGATAAACAGAATTTATTATGAGCGATAAGCCGTTAACCGATATGACTTTTTCCGAGCTGGGTCTGAATCCGGCGCTGCTGGCCGGACTCGAATTGGCCGGTTTTACCCGCTGCACGCCGATCCAAGCGCTGGCCCTGCCCGTGGCGTTGTCCGGCCGCGATGTCGCCGGTCAGGCGCAGACCGGTACCGGCAAGACTCTCGCCTTCCTGGTCACGGCGATGAACCGCCTGCTGAACCAGCCCGCGCTGGCCGACCGCAAGCCCGAGGATCCGCGCGCGCTGATCCTGGCCCCGACCCGCGAGCTGGCGATCCAGATCCACAAGGACGCAATGAAGTTCGGCGCCAACCTGGGCCTGCGCTTCGCCCTGGTCTACGGCGGCGTCGATTACGACAAGCAGCGCGCGCAATTGCAGCAAGGCGTGGACATCATCATTGCGACGCCAGGACGCCTGATCGATTACGTCAAGCAGCACAAAGTCGTGTCGCTGCATGCCTGCGAAATCTGCGTGCTCGACGAAGCCGATCGCATGTTCGATCTCGGCTTCATCAAGGACATCCGCTTCTTGCTGCGGCGCATGCCACCGCGCACCGGACGGCAGACGCTGCTGTTCTCGGCGACGCTGTCGCATCGCGTGCTGGAACTCGCCTACGAGCACATGAACGAACCGGAAAAACTGGTCGCCGAAACCGAGAGCATCACCGCCTCCAAGGTGCGGCAGCGCATCTACTTCCCGGCCAACGAGGAAAAGACTCCGCTTCTGCTCGGCTTGCTGTCCCGCAGCGAAGGCGCGCGGACGATGGTCTTCGTCAACACCAAGACCTTCGTCGAACGCGTGGCGCGGGCGCTGGAAAAAGCCGGTTACCGGGTCGGCGTGCTGTCCGGCGACGTGCCGCAGAAAAAGCGCGAGAGCCTGCTCAACCGCTTCCAGAAAGGCCAGCTCGAAATCCTGGTGGCGACCGATGTCGCCGCGCGCGGCCTGCATATCGACGGTGTGCGCTATGTCTACAACTTCGATCTGCCTTTCGACGCCGAGGACTACGTCCACCGCATCGGCCGTACCGCGCGTCTGGGCGCCGAGGGCGATGCCATCAGCTTCGCCTGCGAGATGTATGCCATGGGGTTGCCCGATATCGAGGCCTATATCGAACAGAAGATTCCGGTGGAACCCGTCACCGGCGAGCTGTTGACCGCCCTGCCGCGGCCGCCGCGAGCGGCGCCCGAAGGCGGAGAGGAAGAGGACAACGAAAGCATCGGCGAGGTATTCCGCGAGATACGCGAGGCCAAGCGCAACGAGGAGCGCTCACCGCACAGCCAGCGCCGGCGGCGTAGCGGCGGACGATCCGACTCCGGGAGCCGGTCCGGCAACGAGTCCAGGCCGCCGCGCGAACGCAACCGGGCGGATGCCGTTGGCGCAGCTCCCAAGGCGGGTAGCGCCGCCGCGCAACCCACGGCACCCACAAGCGCCGGCATGGCGGATGAAACCAAGGCGCCGCGCAAGCGCAAGCGGCGGAAACGTATACGGCGCACCGATGATGCCGCTATTCCAGCAGTCTCCAATGCCACCAAGGCGTCTGGCACGGCCACGTCCAAGCCCAAGCCCAAGCCCAAGCCCAAGCCTTCCGGTGAACCCAAGGGCGCGGCCAGCGACAAGGATTCCTTCCTTACCCGTCTGGGACGCCGCCTGAAATCGCTGATGAAAAAAGACTGAACTCGCTTTCACACCCTGAATCCACGGAACCGGCTCCGGCCTCCGGTGCCGGAACTTGCTACATCCTTGTCGGCAGGACCGGCATAATCGGCGCATGAGCGTCCTGCGATTCGATAATGTCAGCAAGCACTACCCCGGCGGCCACCAGGCACTGGCGGATGTCAGTTTCGATATGGCGCAGGGCGAGATGCTGTTCGTGACCGGACATTCCGGCGCCGGCAAAAGCACGCTGCTCAGACTGATCCATCTCAGCGAGCGGCCCACGCAGGGCACCATCGTCTTCGGCGAGCGCAACCTGCAGACCATCCGCGGCCGCCGCGTCCCGCTGCACCGGCGCGAAGTCGGCGTGGTCTACCAGGATCATCGCCTGCTGATGGACCGCAGCGTCGCCGAAAACATCGCCTTGCCGCTGATCCTGTGCGGTACGCCGCGCGGCGAAGTCGGAAAGCGGGTCTATTCGGTGCTCAGGCGCATGGGCTTGGCGCATCGGGAGAAGTCATTGCCCTCGCAGCTCTCGGCCGGCGAACAGCAACGTGTCGGCATCGCCCGCGCCATCATCGGCGAACCGCGATTGCTGGTGGCCGACGAACCGACCGGCAACCTCGACCCGGCGCTGGCCGCCGAGATCATGACGCTGTTTGCCGAAATGCCGGAACGCGGCACCAGCGTTCTGGTGGTCAGCCACGACCTGCCGCTGCTGAAGCGCATGCGCAAACGGGTCTTGGTGCTGGATCACGGCCGCCTGGTGGACGACATCGCTCCGGAGGACTTGGCCGAATGAACACCGCATCGGTATCGCACGTCGGCAAAAAAGCATCGCGCCCGCGCGTCTGGTTCGACCACCAGGTCCATAGCGCCTTTTTCAGTCTCGGCCGAACCGTGCGCCGGCCCTGGTCAACGCTGCTGACGATCGCGGTGATGGGCGTCGCCCTGGCCCTGCCGCTGGGGCTATCCATCGTCATGGACAATCTCCAGCATTTCGCCGGCAGCGTGCAGCAGTCCCGCGAGATCAACCTGTTCCTGAAGATGGACGTGGCGAACGACGCGGCCACCGCACTTGCCGAAACATTGCGCGAACGCGCCGACGTGGCCGAAGCCGAAATCCGCACCCCCGAACAGGGGCTGGCCGAACTGCGCGAAACCGGCGGCCTTTCCGATGCCATCGACGCATTGGAAGACAATCCCCTGCCAGTACTGCTGATCGTCACCCCGCAGGAGAACAGTGATGACGCGGCGCTGGCCGCCGCGCTGGCGGCCCTGCCCGCAGCCGACCTGGTCCAGCACGATGCCGTCTGGCGCCAGCGGCTGGATGCCTGGCTGCGGTTCGGCGGCCGCGTGGTCTGGGTTCTGGCGGTACTGTTGGGTCTGGGCGCGTTGCTCGTGGTCGGCAATACGGTCCGCCTGGATATCCAGGCGCGGCGCGAGGAAATCGAGGTGATGCAGCTGCTGGGCGCCAGCGATGGTTTCATCCGGCGTCCATTCCTGTATCTTGGAGCTTGGTACGGTCTTGGCGCCGGCCTGTTGGCATTGGGATTGCTGACAGCGGCGGCACTGGCTCTGCGGGAGCCGCTGGCGACTCTCAGCAGCAGCTATGGCAGCCATTTCGTACTGAAGGGACTGGCGGCCGGGCCTGTCGCGCTGGTACTTCTGGGAACAATCCTGCTTGGTTGGCTGGGCGCATGGGGGGTGACAGGTCATTTTCTTCGCCAGACCAGGCCGATGGGGTCGTGACGGTATCCGAATGCAAGCACAAGAACTCAAATACCTGGTCAATGATTCGCCGCGCATCATGGTGGTCGACGGCTCGCGGCTGATGCGCAAGCTGATCACCGATGTGCTCAAGCGCGAACTGCCCGGTGTCGAAGTCATCGGCTGCGCCAACCTCGCCGAGGCCAACGCGGCCTTGGCCAAGAACCTGGTGGACCTGGTCACCACCTCGCTGGTGCTGCCCGACGGCGATGGCCTGGAGCTGGCCAAACAGGTCCGCGAGAGCGCTGGCCAGGCTCACGTCCCGATCATTGTGGTTTCCGGCGATGCCCAGCAGCATCTGATCGACCGCAAATTCAACGAATACATCACCGACTACTTCGACAAATCGCTCGGCAACGAGGCGCTGGGTGCCTTCATCCTCGGCTACGCCCAGCCGCAGCCGATTTCTGGCGCCACCATCCTGTATATCGAGGACAGTCGCGTTGTGGCCGAAGCCACCAAGCGCATGCTCGAACGCCACAAGCTGCATGTCGTGCATGTAGTGAAGGCCGAGGACGCATTCGCGTTGCTGACGGCCGAGTCGCTGGGAATGACCCAGTTCCCGGTCGACTTGGTATTGACCGACGTCATACTGAAGGGCGAACTCAGCGGCCGCGATGTGGTGCAGCGCATCCGCGTGGATTTCGCCTACGATATGCAGCGCCTGCCGGTGCTGATCATGACCGGCGACAGCAATCCGGAGAATCAATCGCAACTGCTGCGCGACGGCGCCAACGACCTGGTGCTGAAACCCATCGAGGAAAGGTTGCTGGTGACCAAGGTACTGTTCCAGCTGCGTCTGTCGCGGATCAACCGGCAAAGAGAAAAGGAGGCCGTCGCGTCATGAGTGAAACAATGGACAGGATCAAGCTGGAACCTTCCTGGAAAGCGCATGTCGGCGACTGGCTGCTGCGGCCGGAAATGCGGGAACTGTCCGGATTTCTGCGCCAGCGCAAGGCGGCCGGTGCGCGTATCTTCCCGCCGGGAAGCCAGATCTTCTCCGCTTTCGGCGCAACGCCTTTCGACTCGGTCAAGGTCGTCATCCTGGGCCAAGATCCTTACCACGGCCCCGGCCAGGCTCACGGACTGTGTTTCTCGGTGGCGCCGGGAGTGCCCGCACCGCCATCGCTGGACAATATCTTCAAGGAAATCGAACAGGAACTCGGAATCCAGCGCCCCGATCATGGCTGTCTGTTGCCGTGGGCACGGCAGGGCGTGCTTCTGCTCAATGCGGTGCTGACCGTCGAGCAGGGCCGCGCCGGCGCGCACCAGGGCAAGGGCTGGGAAGGTTTCACCGACCACGTCATCGAGACACTGGCCAACGAACGGGAAAACCTGGTCTTCCTGCTGTGGGGCAGCTATGCACAAGCCAAGGGCAAAGTGATAGACCCTCGCCGGCACAAGGTGCTCAAGGCGCCGCATCCTTCTCCGCTGTCCGCGCACCGGGGATTCTTCGGTTGTGGCCACTTCGCCGCGGCCAACCAATATTTGGCCCAGCATGGCCAGACGCCGATCGACTGGGCATTGCCACCTCGTTCGCAACTGGAACTTCAGGTACGGGACTGAATCCCAAGCATCCTGGAATCTGCCTCCGAGCGGGACAAGTGGCCCGGCACAGAGTTTGGGCTTTTCTTCGGCCCTGATGATTCACTCTATTGTCTCGATCGTGATATCCAATGTGATATTCACAGCGAATAGATGTCGCCGGAGTATGCTTGGATTCGGATGATGCTTGGTTGGATTCGACATCATTCAAGGCTAGTTGTTCTATTGATACAACGGTTAGGAACTAATTGGCGCGTTAGCAGTCAAACGCTGCGATTGCTAAAATCCGGACGACTATGACACAGACACTCTCTACTGCCTTGGTTGCCAACAACCTTCCGATCCCCAGTCCGCTGGGTTCGCTGGATGCCTATGTTGGCGCCGTTTACCAGATTCCGATTCTGTCGGTGGATCAGGAGCAAGCGCTTGCCCGCCGTTTTCGTGAAA
Organism: Lysobacteraceae bacterium; assembly: GCA_031263725.1. Taxonomy (GTDB): domain Bacteria; phylum Pseudomonadota; class Gammaproteobacteria; order Xanthomonadales; family Xanthomonadaceae; genus JAITWM01. The sequence continues at coordinate 21,946 of JAISFF010000052.1, forward strand.
ACGATGACCTCGAAGCGGCGCAGGATCTGGTGCATTCGCATCTACGCTTCGTCGTGCACGTGGCGCGCGGCTACAACGGCTATGGCCTGCAACTGGGCGACCTGGTCCAGGAAGGCAACATCGGCCTGATGAAGGCGGTCAAGCGTTTCGACCCCGACATGGGCGTGCGTCTGGTCAGCTTCGCCGTGCACTGGATCCGTGCCGAAATCCACGAGTTCATCCTGAAGAACTGGCGCATCGTCAAAGTCGCCACCACCAAGGCCCAGCGCAAGCTGTTCTTCAATCTGCGCAAGGCCAAGACCCGTCTGGGCTGGATGAACGCCGAGGAAGTGCGGACGGTCGCCAAGGATCTGAACGTCTCCGAACGCGAAGTCCTGGAAATGGAATCCCGCCTGTCCGGTCGCGACATCGGCTTCGATGCCCCTGATGACAACGAGGATGCGCCGCCGTCGCCGGTTTCCTATCTGGAGGCCGGTGGCGAAGATCCGTCGCAGGCCTATGAGCGGATCGACAGCGAGGAAAACCAGCTCGGGCTGCTGAAGGAAGGCCTGGGAGAACTGGATGATCGCTCACGCGACATCATCCGGCGTCGCTGGCTGGACGAAGACGGCAAGGTCACGCTGCAGGAGCTGGCCGACGAATACAACGTCTCGGCCGAGCGCATTCGCCAGATCGAAGCGGCAGCGATGAAGAAAATGCGTTCGCTGCTGATGGCGTGATCCGCCGAAGCGGTACTGCCGCAACTCTGGAGGCTGGATAGACCGCACTATCCAGCCTCTTCATTTGGGGGGCCGATGGAACGGCCGTCGCCGCGATCCAGCGACGGAGGCCGGGTGGCGCCCGCTCTGGACTTGTCCGAAGATGGCACCGGTACGCTTTCATCCGGGCGTGGCCACCATTCGTACAGGAACAGACGATGAGCAATGACATTGAAAAACGAATCGCGGTACTGATCGATGCCGACAATGCCCCGGCATCCAAGATCGATGTGATACTGGCCGAGGTGGCGCGTTACGGCGTCGCCAATGTGCGGCGTGCCTACGGCAACTGGAAGAGTCCCAATCTGAAGAGTTGGGAAGAGGTTCTGCATACCTACGCCATCCGCCCGATCCAGCAGTTCGCATACAGCAAGGGCAAGAATGCCTCCGACATGGCAATGGTGATCGATGCGATGGATCTGCTGTACGCCGAAAATCTGGACGGTTTCGCCATCGTATCCAGCGATGCGGATTTCACTCCGCTGGTCATGCGCCTGCTGACCGATGGCGTCAAGGTGTACGGTTTCGGCGAACAGAAAACGCCGGAACCGTTCGTCAACGCCTGCTCCAAGTTCACCTATCTGGAGGCGCTCGGCTCCTCCGGCCACAATCCGGCCGACGATGGCCCCGACAGCCGGCGCACGCCGAAGGAACTGCGCGCCGATACGCGTCTGGTGCAAATGCTGCGCAGTGCCGTCGCTGCCGCCAGCGGCGAGGACGGGTGGGCCAATCTGAGCGCGGTCGGCAGCCAGGTCAGCAACCAGGCCTCGTTCGATTCGCGCAACTACGGCTATGCCAAGCTCAGCGAACTGGTGCGGGCTACCGGCCTGTTCGGAATCAAGCAGGACGGCAAAACCCTCCTCATCAGCAACCAGGCGGAAAAGCCGAAGAAATCGGCGACGAAAGCCAAGGCCAATGGCGGCAAATAGGACTTGGCGCGAGGCCACAGGCACAGGCACATCGCCTCGATGACCGTTCCGCGACATCCACCGCAGTCCGCGCAAAGCCGGAGTGCGTCCCGGAAGGCACGCACGGCCTGATCGCTTTCCGCGACCGGGCCACGATCATGCATGTCGTCAGGGCAGGTTTTCCATCGTGATCTCGCGGATGCGGAACTTCTGCACCTTGCCGGTGATCGTCATCGGGAATTCTTCGACGAAGCGGAAATGACGCGGCACCTTGAAATGCGCGATGCGCTCCTTGCACCACTCGCGCATGCCCTCCTCGGTGACATCCTGATCCGGGTGCAAACGGATCCAGGCCACGATCTCCTCGCCGTACCTGGCGTCGGCGATGCCCACCACCTGCACGTCCGCCACGGCCGGATGGGTGAACAGGAACTCCTCCAGTTCGCGCGGATAGATGTTCTCGCCACCGCGAATGATCATGTCCTTGCTGCGGCCGACGATGCGCACATACCCGTTTTCGTCCATCGTCCCGAGATCGCCGGTATGCATCCAGCGCGCCGAGTCGATCGCCTCCTGCGTCGCCGCGGGATTGTTCCAGTAGCCCAGCATCACGCTGTAGCCACGCGTGCAGATTTCACCGATCTGGCCGCGCGGCACGACCCGTCCATTGCCGTCGATCAGCTTGGTTTCCAGTTGCGGCTGCGTGCGCCCCACGGTGGTGACGCGCAGCTCCAGATCGTCATCGGGCCTGGTCTGCAGCGATACCGGGCTGGTCTCGGTCATGCCGTAGGCGATCTGCACTTCTTTCATATGCAGCTCGTCGATGACACGGCGCATGACTTCGATCGGACAATTGGAGCCGGCCATGATGCCGGTGCGCAGCGTCGACAGATCGAAATCCTTGCGTTGCGGATGGTCCAGCTCGGCGATGAACATTGTCGGCACGCCATACAGCGCCGTCGCCTTTTCATCGCCCACCGCGCGCAGCGTCAGCAGCGGATCGAATGAATCGTTCGGATAGATCATGGCGCTGCCATGGGTCATGCAGGCGAGATTGCCCATCACCATGCCGAAGCAGTGATACAGCGGCACGGGAATGACGACGCGATCGTTCTCGGTCAGGCCGATGCTCTCGCCCACCATGTAGCCATTGTTGAGAATGTTATGGTGGCTGAGCGTCGCGCCCTTGGGAAATCCCGTGGTCCCCGAGGTGTACTGGATATTGATCGGATCATCGAACTGCAGCGAATCCTGCCTGGCTTGCGCCACATCGGGACTGACTTCTTCGGCATGCGCGCGCAGCTCCTTCCACGAAACGAATCCTTCCGGCGGCGTTGCGGCCAGACTGACCACGCCGCGCAGATCGGGCAGACGCGCAGCCCGCAATGCGCCGTGCCTGGCATGCGACAACTCCGGCACCAGCCGCCGGATCATCGCGTGATAGTCGGAGGTCTTGAAATTGTCGGAACAGATCAGCCAGCTGCAGCCGGATTGCTTCAATGCATATTCGAGTTCGCTGGTGCGGTAGGCGGGATTGATGTTGACCAGCACGACACCGGCCTTGGCACTGGCGAACTGGGCGATGCACCACTCGGCGCAGTTCGGCGCCCAGATGCCGAGCCTGTCGCCGGCGTCCAGCCCGATCGCCATCAGCGCGCGCGCCATCACCTCCGTTTCCGCCGTCAGTTCGGCCCAGGTGAACCGCAAATCCTGATGGTGCACCACCAGCGCCTCGCGCCTGGGAAACCGCGCTGCGGTTTCATCCAGAACGGCACCGATCGTGGAAGTCAGCAACGGTTTGTCTTGACGGCCCTGGGTATAGCTGGATGCATTCATTTTTGATTCTCTTGTCTGTGCCCGATCGTTGGTCTGCCTGTAAAGAACGCGCGCAAAAGCGGGACCCCGAATCCACGTAGCCCCGAGCATGCGATTCCGTCTTTCCACCAGATGCCACAGGAAGGCTACTGATAACGCAACGCAACAGACAACCCACATTGGTCTATGCAGCTAAAGTCGGTCCGGCCGACTCGGTACATGCCGCCATGCGCGCATCGCGCCATCGATAACCGCCACATGCTGCTCGCGCGCGCTAATCCCTTAGTCGAAAGGATGCATCCCGATCGACGCCGCGTCTTCGCAGGCATCCATCGTCTATCGCATGGACGCAGCCGCGAGCATTTGAACAAAATCAGGTAATTGTACGAGTCCGGAAAATTCCGGCGGGTCCATCCGGCCATTTGGATATTGCCCGGCCTCCGCCGGCCACATCTCCGCTGTCATTGACGCGGCAGGACCGATGCGTCTAGATTGACCTTTACGTAAACGTCAACTAGCGGCTCCATGACCACTTACAGCATTTCCGACCTCGCCCGCGAACTGGACATCACCACGCGTGCGATTCGCTTCTACGAGGAGCAAGGCCTGCTCAGCCCGGAACGACATGGCCAGGACCGGATCTATTCCGACAAGGACCGGGTCGCCTTGAAGCTGATCCTGCGCGGCAAGCGCATCGGTTTCTCGCTGGCCGAATGCAAGGCGCTGATCGAACTGTACGACCCGGCCAGCGGCAACCAGAAGCAGTTGCAGACCATGCTGGAAAAGCTGTCCGAACAGCGCGCCAAGCTGGAGCAGCAAATGCTCGACATCCGGCAGATGCGGCTGGAGCTGGAAACCGCGGAAGAACGCTGCCGCATCGCGCTCACGCAATCGATGGGCCGCCAGAAAGTCAAGACCAAAATCTCCAAAAGCGGCGCGAAGTTCGCGGCCAAACGCGCCCCGCGCGCCACTTCCCCCTCAAGATCGAACAAGTGAGACACGCATGAGCTACTCCAGCCTGAATTTCGCACTCGGTGAAACCGTCGACATGCTGCGCGAACAGACGCAGCGACTGGTCGCCACGGAACTGGCCCCGCGCGCCGCCCGGATCGACCTGGAAAACCAATTCCCCGCCGATCTTTGGCGCAAGTTCGGCGATATGGGATTGCTCGGCATCACCGTCGGCGAGGAATACGGCGGTTCGGCGCTGGGCTATCTGGCGCACGTGATCGCAATGGAGGAGATCAGCCGCGGCTCCGCTTCGGTCGGACTCTCCTACGGCGCGCACTCCAACCTCTGCGTCAACCAGATCCATCGCAACGGTACTCCCGCGCAGAAAGCGAAATATCTGCCGAAGCTGGTCTCCGGCGAGCATATCGGCGCATTGGCCATGAGCGAGCCGAATGCCGGCTCCGATGTGGTGTCGATGAAACTGCGCGCCGACCGCAAGGCCGATCGCTATGTGCTCAACGGCAGCAAGATGTGGATCACCAACGGTCCGGACGCGGATACCTATGTGATCTATGCCAAGACCGATGTCGATCTCGGACCGCAGGGCATCACCGCCTTCATCGTCGAACGCGATTGCACGGGTTTCGCGCGCGGACCCAAGCTCGACAAGCTCGGCATGCGCGGTTCCAACACCTGCGAGCTGGTCTTCGACAATGTCGAAGTACCCGAGGAAAACGTGCTGGGCAAGGTCAACGGCGGCGTCCGCGTGCTGATGAGCGGACTGGATTACGAGCGCGCGGTGCTGGCCGGCGGTCCCGTGGGCATCATGCAGGCCAGCCTGGATGTGGTCATTCCCTATATCCACGATCGCAGGCAGTTCGGCCGCAGCATCGGCGAATTCCAGCTGATCCAGGGCAAGGTGGCCGACATGTACGCCACGCTGAACGCCTGCCGCGCCTATCTGTACGCCGTGGCCGCCGCCTGCGACCGCGGCGAGACCACCCGCAAGGATGCGGCGGGCGTGATCCTCTACACCGCCGAGCGCGCCACGCGGATGGCGCTGGATGCGATCCAGATCCTCGGCGGCAACGGGTATATCAACGAGTTCCCGGCCGGCCGGTTGCTGCGCGATGCCAAGCTGTACGAAATCGGCGCGGGGACCAGCGAAATCCGCCGGATGCTGATCGGCCGCGAGCTGTTCAACGAGACCCGGAGCTGAACATGCGCGGCTCCGATTTCATCCGAATCGCGCCGATGGAGCATCTGCCATGAGCATCCTGCAATCCCGGATCAATCCGCGCTCGCCGGAATACATCGCCAATCATGCGGCGATGCAGGCATTGGTGGACGACCTGCAACGGGTGCTGGAACAAGTGCGCGAAGGCGGCGGCGCCAAGGCGCAGCAACGGCATGTCGCGCGAGGCAAATTGCTGGTGCGCGACCGCATCGATACCTTGCTCGATCCCGGATCGCCTTTCCTCGAAATCGCGCCACTGGCCGCGCACGAGGTCTACGGCGAAGATGTCGCCGCCGCCGGCGTCGTTGCCGGCATCGGCCGTGTCGAAGGCGTCGAGTGCATGATCGTGGCCAACGATGCCACGGTCAAAGGCGGCAGCTATTATCCGCTGACGGTGAAAAAACACCTGCGCGCACAGGCCATCGCGCAGGAGAACCGCCTGCCCTGCATCTATCTGGTGGACTCGGGCGGCGCCAACCTGCCACGCCAGGACGAAGTGTTCCCGGATCGCGAACACTTCGGTCGGATCTTCTTCAACCAGGCCACGATGAGCGCAGCGGGGATTCCGCAAATCGCGGTGGTGATGGGTTCCTGCACCGCGGGTGGCGCCTACGTGCCGGCAATGTCGGACGAAACCATCATGGTGCGCAATCAGGCCACGATCTTTCTGGCCGGTCCGCCATTGGTCCGCGCCGCCACCGGCGAGGTCGTCAGCGCCGAAGACCTGGGCGGCGCCGACGTGCATTGCAAGGTTTCCGGCGTTGCCGATCACTATGCGGAAAACGACGAACATGCGCTGGCAATCGCGCGTCACTGCGTCGGCCGTCTCAACTGGAACAAACAGGGCCGCCTGCTGACCCGGCCCGGTGCGCAACCGCATTACCCCGGGGAACAGTTGTATGGCGTGATTCCCACCGATTCCAAGCAGCCGTTCGATGTGCGCGAAGTGATCGCGCGGCTGGTCGATGGCAGCGCGTTCGACGAATTCAAGGCGCTGTACGGCACCACGCTGGTCTGCGGCTTCGCCCACCTGCACGGCTACCCGGTGGCGATCCTGGCCAACAACGGCATCCTGTTTTCCGAATCGGCGCAGAAGGGCGCGCATTTCATCGAGCTGGCCTGCCAGCGCGGCATTCCCCTGCTGTTCCTGCAGAACATCACCGGCTTCATGGTCGGACAGAAATACGAGGCCGGCGGTATCGCCAAGCATGGCGCCAAGCTGGTCACCGCCGTCGCCTGCGCGCGCGTGCCCAAGTTCACCGTCATCATCGGCGGCAGTTTCGGCGCCGGCAATTACGGCATGTGCGGCCGCGCCTACGATCCTCGATTCCTGTGGACGTGGCCGAACGCGCGCATCTCGGTGATGGGCGGCGAGCAGGCGGCGGGCGTACTGGCCCAGGTCAAGCGCGAACAGGCCGAACGCGCCGGAGAAACCTTCGGCAGCGAGGACGAAGCGCAATTGAAACGACCGATCCTGGAACAGTACGAGCGACAGGGCCATCCGTACTATTCCAGCGCGCGGCTGTGGGACGACGGCGTGATCGATCCGGCGCAAACACGGGAAGTGCTGGCGCTGGCATTGTCGGCCGCACTGAACGCACCGATCGAACCGACCCGGTTCGGCGTATTCCGCATGTAATCGCGAGCAGCGAACGGGAACGAAACGATGAGCAAATTCGACACCATCGAACTGGAAACCGATCCACGCGGCTTTGCCACCTTGTGGCTGGATCGCCCGGACAAGAACAATGCCTTCAATGCCGCCATGATCGAGGAACTGATCGCCGCATTGCAGCAGGTGCAGTCCAGCGGGACTTTGCGTTTCCTGATACTGCGCGGCCGTGGCCGGCATTTTTCCGCCGGCGCCGATCTGGCCTGGATGCAGCAATCGGCGCAGCTCGATTACACCGCCAATCTGGCCGATGCGCGCCGGCTCAGCGAACTGATGCATACGCTTTACTCGCTGCGCATTCCCGCGCTGGCGGTCGTGCAGGGCGCCGCCTTCGGCGGTGCGCTCGGATTGATCTGCTGCTGCGACATCGCCATCGGCGCCGATGATGCGCAGCTGTCGCTATCGGAAGTGCGCATCGGTCTGGCGCCAGCGGTAATCAGTCCCTACGTCGTGCAGGCCATCGGCGAACGCGCCGCCCGGCGCTATGCGATCAGCGCGGAGCGTTTCGGCGGCGAGCAGGCGCTGGCGCTGGGCCTGTTCGCGGAATGCCGCCCGTCCAGCGAGCTGGATACCGCATTGGCACGCTGGATCGATCTGCTGCAAGCCAACGGCCCGCATGCCATGCAGGCCACCAAGGCGCTGCTGCGCAAGGTCGGCAGCGGCATGTCCACGCCGGAGCTGCGCCGGCATACCGAGACCGTCATCGCCGGCATCCGCGTCAACGCCGAGGGACAGGAAGGACTGCGCGCCTTCCTCGAAAAACGGTCGCCCGCATGGCGGGACGCCGCATCGCCGCACAACAGGAAGCCATCCCCATGATGACCACGCTATTGATCGCCAATCGCGGCGAAATCGCCTGCCGGATCATTCGCACCGCCAAGGCCATGGGTCTGCGCACCGTGGCCGTGCACAGCGATATCGACCGCAATGCGCGGCACGTGCGCGAAGCCGATACCGCCATCGACCTGGGCGGCGCCAAACCCGCGGACAGCTATCTGCGTGCGGAACGCATCATCGAAGCGGCCATCGACGCAGGCGCACAGGCCATTCACCCGGGCTACGGTTTCCTGTCGGAGAACGCCCGCTTCGCCCGCCTGTGCGAGGAAAACGGTCTGGTCTTCATCGGTCCGCCCGCCACTTCGATCGCGGCCATGGGCAGCAAGTCCGCCGCCAAGGCGCTGATGGAGAAAGCCGGAGTACCGCTGGTTCCCGGTTATCACGGCGACAACCAGGACTGCGAAAGCTTCCGCGTCGCGGCCGAAAAGATCGGCTACCCGGTATTGCTGAAGGCAGCGGCCGGCGGCGGCGGCAAGGGCATGAAAGTCGTCGAGCGCGAAGCCGATCTTGCCGAAACCCTGGCGTCCGCGCAGCGCGAAGCGCAATCGGCGTTCGGCGACGCGCGCATGCTGGTGGAAAAATATCTGCTGCAACCGCGCCATGTCGAAATCCAGGTCTTTGCCGATCGTCATGGACATTGCCTGTACCTCAACGAACGCGATTGCTCGATCCAACGCCGGCACCAGAAAGTGGTCGAGGAAGCGCCCGCTCCGGGCCTGTCGCCGGAACTACGCAGGGCCATGGGTGAGGCCGCGGTGAAAGCCGCGCTGGCGATCGGCTATGTCGGCGCCGGCACGGTCGAGTTCCTGCTGGATGCGCGCGGCCAGTTCTATTTCATGGAAATGAATACCCGCCTGCAAGTCGAACATCCGGTCACCGAAGCGATCACCGGGCTGGATCTGGTCGCCTGGCAATTGCGCGTGGCGCGCGGCGAGCCGCTGCCGATCACGCAGGCGCAGGTGCCGTTGAACGGCCACGCTATCGAAGTCCGGCTGTATGCCGAGGACACGCGCAACGATTTCCTGCCCGCCTCCGGCACTCTCTCGCTGTATCGTGAGCCGGCTCCCGGACCGGGGCGGCGCATCGACAGCGGCGTCACCGAAGGCGACGAGGTTTCTCCGTTCTACGATCCGATGCTGTCCAAACTGATCGCCTGGGGCGAAAACCGGGAGGAGGCGCGGCTGCGGCTGCTGGCAATGCTGGCGGATACCGCGGTGGGTGGACTCAGAACCAATCTGGCCTTCCTGCGCCGGGTGCTCGCGCATCCGGCATTCGCCGGAGCGCAGGTCGATACCGGCTTGATCGCGCGGCACGGCCAGGAGTTGCTGCCGCCGGCCGAGGAGCTGGGCGTCGGCTTCTGGCAACTGGCCGGGCAGGCCTGGTTGCTCAGCGACGCGGAACGCCGTCGCCACGACGATCCCGGCTCGCCCTGGAGTGCGCGCAACGGCTGGCGCGCCGCGATGCCATCGGAAACCGTTTTGCATCTGAGCTGCCACGACCAGCGCAGCCGTTTCCGTCTGACCGCCACGCCCGGAGTCTCCCATCGGCTGGAAGGCCAGGTCCTGATCGTGCAGCACGGCCCGCAACGTCTGGAATACCGGACGATACGCCGCGACGACACGGTCTATCTGCAATGGCGCGGAGAATGGTATCCGTTGCGCCGGGTCGATCCGATCGCCGAGCAGAAGGATGCGCATCGTCCCGCTGGCGGGATGACCGCGCCGATGAACAGCAGCGTCGTCCGCATCCTGGCCGAACCCGGCCAACAAGTGGAAGCCGGCACGGCGCTGGTGGTGCTGGAAGCCATGAAGATGGAGCTGAACATCCGCGCACCGCACGCCGGCACGGTGAAGGCGCTGCTTTGCTCCGAGGGCGAGCTGGTCAGCGACGGCGCATTGCTGGTGGAACTGGAGAGCACCGATGGCGCCGCTTGATCCGGTTCTCCCGACGCTGATCGTGTTCGAGTCTCCCGATCTTTCATGCATCGGTTCGCGCTACATGGCATGTCCCACCAGCGAGGCGGTCGCATGACTTCCCTGCCCAAACAGGTTCGTCTGGTCGAAGTCAGTCCTCGCGATGGACTGCAGAACGAAAAACGACCCGTCGCCATCGAAGACCGTCTGCGACTGATCGACGATCTGGGCGCGGCCGGATTGCGCTACATCGAGGCTGGCAGTTTCGTTTCGCCCCAATGGGTGCCGCAGATGGCCGGCAGCGACGAACTCTTCGCCCGCCTGTCACGCAGGCCCGGCATCACCTATGCGGCGTTGACCCCGAACATGCGCGGCTTCGAAGCGGCACTGGCTGCGGGCATCGAGGAAGTGGCCGTGTTCGCCGCCGCCTCCGAATCGTTTTCGCAAAAGAACATCAACTGCTCGATCGCCGAAAGCCTGGACCGATTCGCTCCGGTCATCGAAGCCGCCGGACAACATGGCATCCGCGTGCGCGGCTATGTGTCCTGCGTGCTGGGCTGCCCCTACGAGGGCGAGATCCGGCCGCAGCAAGTCATGCCGGTCGCGCGCGATCTGTACCAGGCGGGATGTTACGAGGTATCGCTGGGCGACACCATCGGCGTCGGCACCGCCGGCACGACGCGACGATTGTTCGAGACGGTCGCGCGCGAGGTGCCGCGCGCGCAACTCGCGGGCCATTTCCATGATACCTATGGCCAGGCCCTGGCCAATATCTACGCCAGCCTGCTGGAAGACATCGCCGTTTTCGACAGCTCCGTCGCCGGGCTCGGCGGCTGTCCCTATGCGTCTGGCGCTTCCGGAAACGTCGCCAGCGAAGATGTGCTGTATCTCCTCGATGGCCTGGGCGTCGAGACCGGCATCGACCTGGACCGCTTGATACAGGCTGGCGTCCGCATCTGCAACGTGCTCGGCCGCGACAATGGTTCCCGCGTCGCCCGTGCCCGGCTCGCTTCGTCCACACCCGCTTGCTCCTAGTCCCGCAGGATTCGCCATGCCCACTCCACTCTGGACCCCCTCGCCAGACCGCATCGCTGCCTCCCGGATCGATGCCTTTCGCCGCTTCGCCAACGATCGACATGGCTTGAACCTGTCGGACTATTCCCAGCTGCACCGCTGGAGCATCGAGCGGCGCGGCGAGTTCTGGACCGATATCGTCGATTGCTTCGATATCCGTTTTCATCGGGCCGCGGACACGGCGCTGATCGAAGACGAACCGATGCCGGGTGCGCAATGGTTTCCCGGCGCGACGCTGAACTACGCCGAGCATCTGCTGCGTCGGCGCGACGAACACCCCGCGCTGGTCGCCATCGCGGAAAACGGCGAGCGCGAAGTGTTGACCTACGCGGAACTGGCCGCGCATGTGGCCGGATTGCAGAAATGCCTGCACGAAGCCGGCATCGGGCCTGGCGATCGTGTGGCCGCCTTCATGCCCAACACCTGGCAGACCATCGTCGGCCTGCTTGCCGCAAGCAGCCTCGGCGCGATCTGGTCGAGCTGCTCGCCGGACTTCGGGACCCAGGGCGTGATCGACCGCTTCGGCCAGATCGCGCCGAAAGTGCTGATCGCCTGCGCCGGCTATCGCTATGCCGGAAAAATTCTGGACCTCACCGACAAGCTCAACGAGATACTCGAACGCCTGCCCTCGTTGTCGCAGCTGATCGTGGTGCCGTATGCCCGCGCCCAGGCCCGGCCCGGGGATTACCGCACACCTGCGGATGTCGCGATGTGGGCGGACTGCTATCGCCCGCATGGTGAACCGGAATTCGTCCCGGTACCGTTCGCGCATCCGCTGTACATCCTGTATTCGAGCGGCACCACCGGCGTGCCGAAATGCATCGTGCATGGCGCCGGTGGCGCGCTGCTCCAACACGTCAAGGAACTGGGCCTGCATACCGACCTGCGCTCCGACGATACGCTGTTCTATTACACGACCTGCGGCTGGATGATGTGGAACTGGATGGCTTCGGGTCTGGCACTGGGCGCGACCCTGGTGCTTTACGATGGATCGCCGTTCCAGCCGCGTCCGGAAAGACTGATCGATCTGCTCGAAAAGGAACGGGTCACGGTCTTCGGCACCAGCGCCAAGTATCTGGCTTCGCTGGAGAAGGCCGGCGTGGTCCCGGCGCGCACGCATGCGCTGGAAAAACTGAAGACCGTGCTTTCCACCGGTTCGCCGCTGGCGCACGAGAGCTTCGAATACGTCTACCGTGCATTCAAACCGGACTTGTGCCTGTCATCCATCTCCGGCGGCACGGATATCGTTTCCTGTTTCGCACTGGGCAACCCCGTGTTGCCGGTCTGGCCCGGCGAACTGCAATGCAAAGGACTCGGCATGGCAGTGGAGATATGGAGCGACGAAGGCCAGTCGCTGCACGGACAAAAAGGCGAGCTGGTCTGTACCCGGCATTTCCCCTCCATGCCCGTGGGCTTCTGGAACGACGCCGACGGCAGCCGCTTCAAAACCGCCTATTTCGAGCGTTTCCCCGGCATCTGGGCACACGGCGATTACGCCGAGGAAACCGCGCACAGCGGCCTGATCATTCATGGACGCTCGGATGCGGTACTGAACCCGGGCGGCGTCCGCATCGGCACCGCCGAAATCTACCGGCAAGTGGAAAAGATTCCCGAGGTACTGGAGTGCATCGCCATCGGGCAGGAATGGCAGGACGATGTGCGCGTGGTGCTGTTCGTGCGCTTGCGCGAAAACGCGGTTCTGGATGGTTCGCTGCAACAGCGGATCAAGCAGGTCATCCGCGACAACGCCACGCCCCGGCACGTGCCGGCCAAGATCGTTCAGATCGCCGATATTCCGCGCACCATCAGCGGCAAGATCGTCGAGCTGGCGGTGCGTGAAACCGTGCACGGCCGGCCGGTGAAGAATACCGACGCGCTTGCCAATCCCGAAGCGCTGGCGCTGTATCGCAACCTGCCGGAACTGGCCGACTGAGTGGGGAAATCGCCCGCGCCGGGCTGTCATTCGGCCCGGGCGCGATCGTGCATATCAACCAGCGTAGCGCGCCTTCAACATGGAATAGGCGGCGCGCAACCCCAATGCTTCGCCGCCGGCCGGCCGGCCGGGACGGTTGATGTCGTTCCACGCATAGACATCCAGATGCGCCCAGGGCAGCCCCTTGGGAACGAACTGCTCCAGATACAGCGCCGCCGTGACCGCTCCCGCCATGCGCGAGCCCGCATTGGCCATATCGGCGATCTGGCTGTGCAGATAGCACAGATACGGTCGCCACAGCGGCATGCGCCACAACGGATCGCGGACATCCGCTCCGGCGCCGAGCCAGGCATCGGCGAGCGTGTCGTCATTGGCGAACAACGCCGGCAGATCCGGTCCCAGCGCCACGCGCGCCGCGCCCGTCAACGTGGCGAAATCCAGGATCAGATCCGGCGACTGTTCGCCGGCGTAGGTCAGGGCATCGCACAGAACGATGCGTCCCTCGGCATCGGTATTGTCGATCTCCACGCTCAGTCCCTTGCGCGTGGCGATGATCTCGCCAGGCCGATAGGCATCGGGACCCACGGCGTTTTCCACCGCGGGAACCAGCAAGGTCAGACGCACCGGCAGTTTCCGCGCCATCATCAGCTCGGCCAGCGCCAGCGCATGCGCCGCGCCCCCCATGTCCTTCTTCATGTTGCGCATGCCGCCGGCCGGCTTCAGGTCCAGTCCGCCGGTATCGAAGCAGACGCCCTTGCCGACCAGCGCGATATGCGGCCGCTTGTCCGCGGCATGATTCCAGCGCAACGCGATCAGCCTTGGCGCACGATGCGAGGCGCGCCCCACCGCATGGATCGCCGGGAAGTTCTGCTCCAGCAGCGCTTCGCCTTCGATTACTTCTATTTCGGCGCCATGCTTTTCGGCGATCTCGCGCGCCGTCTGCGCAAGCTGCGCCGGTCCCATGTCTTGCGTCGGCGTATTGACCAGATCGCGGACCCGCACACAGGCCGCGAGCAGATCGCGCATCTCGGCATCGGCCTTTTCCAGATACAGCTGCGCCGGAGCGCGTGCCGGCGCCTTGCCCGCGCGCCTGTAGCGATCGAAGCGATAACTGCCCAGGCCCCAGCCCAACTGCAACGCCAGCAACGCCTCAGGCGATAGTTCCGTCGCCAGCTTCCAATCGCCTTCGGGAAGCGCGAACGGCGCATACGCATACGCATAGGGGTCCAGCGCATCGCCGATGCCGACCACGGCGCCGGCCAAGCCGTCGGCTCCCGGCAGCGGCAGCCATACCGCTGGCGCGGCGGAATACTTCTGCGCATCCAGCCACGCCCGTATCTGCGCCGGCTGATGCTCGCGCCAGGCGGAGAATCCGGCCGCATCAAGCACGTAAAGCGGCAGGGCTTTGCCGGGCGATTCGGTGAAACCGTTGGAAAGCGTCATGGCGTGTTCTGCGATGAAAGGGGAAGTTGCGCATCCCGCCAATCGGCGGACACGGTCAGATCGGTGAATTCCAGGTCGGGATGGATGTCGTCGCGTTGCCGCGGTTGCCGATCGCAACTGATCCAGTATGCGCGAAACCCGGCGCCGAGCGCGTCACCGGCATCCATCCCGGCATGATCGCCGACATGCAGCACTTCAGATGGCGCCAGCCGCAAGCGTTCGCAAGCGGCGCGGAAAATGCGGGCATCCGGCTTGGGCGCGCCGCGCGCGCGCCCAGCGGGAAAACGAACAAGGGAACCGGCCCGATCCGTTCGGGACCGGCATTGCCGTTGGTCAGCCAGGCAGTCGGTGTGATTGGAGAAAGACAGGGATCACGCCGTATTGGCTGCCCATGTTCACCAGGCGAATTGCGGGCCGACGAACCACTCGCGATGACCGCGCTCGGCCAGCTTGACATCGGCGGCAATCGCCCAGTCCTTGGTGAACGCGTAGCTCATGCCCAGGCGGCCATAGAACTGACTGTCCGGATTGATGCCGCGCTTCTTGCGATAGTCTTCCCAGCCAACCGTCGCGAAGCCTTCGAGGTTTGCCAGGAACGCGGTGCGCGCGCCAATCTCGACGCTGTAGCCATTGAAATCGTAGCCGTTGCCGGTTTCCTTGCGCTGAAAGGCGATACGGCTGATCACGTCGGTGGAACGCGCGATCTCGCGGTTGTAGCCAACGCCCAGGTTCCACTGTTCGATATCGTGGCCGTGATCGTAATTCTGCGTGTTGTAGCCGCCGAAGATGTGGAAGTTCTGCGTGATCGCGGCCGAACTTTTCAGGCCCCAACCATCACCATCGTTGTCATGGTTGTCGGTATGCATGTAGCCAACCTGGATGGAATCGTAGGACAGGCCTTCGGCGTTGGCGGCGAACGGAATGGCGGCCGCGATGGCCAGAGCGAAAATGGTCTTCTTCATAAAATTCGATGTCTTCCAAAATCTGTGACCGTGGTGTTACGGCGCCGACGGCGCCTCTCCCCTATGAGGATCAGGACCGTTTGCAGCCGATGCGTAATTATTACAATTCCTTTACAACATTCACTGAATATTGGCAGATGTTTTTGCAATCAAATCTATTACTTACGTCAACTTTCTCAGGTTTCGCATGGGAAAGACCTCATTGCCCGCCCGCAAACCCGGATTGCCGCCAGGCTTCGAACACCACCACCGCAACGGAATTGGACAGATTCAGGCTGCGGTTTCCCGGACGCATCGGCAGGCGCAATCGATGCTCCGGCGCAATCGACGCCAGCACCGGTTCCGGCAGACCGCGTGTTTCCGGTCCGAACAGGAATGCATCGCCCGATGCGTAATCCGCCCGGTCGTACCGCCCGCTGCCGCGCGTGCTCAATGCGAACAGGCGACGCGGCGCGATTTTCGCCAGCGCCCGCTCCAGATCGGCATGTACCCGGACCGCCGCGTACTCGTGATAATCCAGTCCGGCGCGGCGCAACGACTTGTCGCTCAGATCGAAGCCCAAGGGTTCGATCAGATGCAAACGCGCACCGGTATTGGCGCACAGGCGAATGATGTTGCCGGTGTTCGGCGGGATCTCCGGCTGGTACAGGATCACATCGAATTGCGGCACAATCGTTTCACTCATTGCGCCGTTCCGGAATCGGCGAGCAGAATGCCGGATTCTGCGACGATGCGCGGAACATTCCGATCGGCAATTCCATTTCACGCAGCAGGAGCGCTGGATATACGCTGGCCATCAGCCAGCGCATGCGGCGCAGATCGACATGAATCGCGCGTTCGCAACGCGGATCGAACCACCCACTGGCGCCGACCGTCTCCCGGTGGCGGTCGAAATTCAGGCCTGTCCGTTCACCGCGCGCATTGAGCGCCGGCGAGCCGGAATTGTCACCCGTCGTATCCAGATTGATCAGAAAGTTCACCGGCTGGGTCTTCAGTACCGGATCAATGGTACTGCCGCAATCGCCGCGCGCAACGGCGTCGAACAGCGGCTTCGGCGCATCCACCAGCAGAACCTGGTCGCGCTGCTGGTAACCGCTTTCGCATTGAGCGTCGGGACGCACGGACTCGATCCGCAAGCAATGCCGAGCGCGGCAACCGCGTCTGGAAGACCCTGCACGCCGCCTTTGCCTCTCCAGGCCGGTAATCCACGGGCCGGTAGAATCCTGGCTTCCTCTTCCGTGCGAGCATCCGCATGTGCCTGATCGCCTTTTCCTGGAAAACCCATCCGCGCTGGCGCCTGCTGCTGGCGGGGAATCGGGATGAGTTCCACGCCCGGCCAACCGCGCCACTGGCCGCCTGGAACGATGCGGCGATCCTGGCCGGCCGCGATCTCGAGGCCGGCGGCACCTGGCTGGGAGTCACCGCAGACAGTCGCTGTGCCGCCGTGACCAATGTCCGCGATCCGCATGATCCTCAGGAGGGAATCTCGCGCGGCAAACTGGTCAGCGAATATCTTGCCGTCAGAAATTCGGCGAGCGACCACATTCGCCGCCTGGAAACGACCGCGGTGGCATATCGTCCCTTCAACCTGCTCGCGTTCGACCACGAACACGGCCGCTATCTCGGCAATCGTCCCACCGTCCACGCACTGACCATCAGCGCGGGGCTGCACACTCTGTCAAACGCGAATTTCGACACGCCGTGGCCGAAGACGCGGGCGCTCGCGGAGCGCCTGCGATCATGGCAGGCGCAAGCGCATGATGAGGATTTCGAAGCCCTGTTCCGGGCGCTGGCCGATGAGCGCATGGCGCCGGACGCCGAGTTGCCCGATACGGGCGTGGGTCTCGAACGGGAGCGCTGGTTGTCCTCGGCCTTCATTCGCGGTCCGCAGTACGGCACCCGCGCCAGCACCGTGGTCGCGATCGGATACGACGGCCGTGGCTGGATCATCGAGCGCCGTTTCGGTCCCGATGGCCGGTACGACGGCGAAAGCATCCAGACCATCGGATAAAACACAGCCGGCAAACAAATGTTCACCGGCTGCGAATCCACTTCCCAACCATGTTCGCGGATTACATCCGCGTGATGACCTTCGACTGGCCAGCCGGCTCGCCACAGGCGGCATTGGTGCCGGCGCTGGTGATGACGTAACCGGGCGGGATCGGCGACTGGCTGCACACCGTCTCGGTGGCGGCCGGCGTCTTGACCAGATAAGCGCCGTAGTTGCACTGCGCCGCATCGGTCTCACCGACGATCACCTGCTCGGCGGAAACGACCTGTCCTTTGCACACCACTTCGGCATCGGACTGGGCGAAAGCGCCAAAGGAGACACTGGCCAATGCGATCAAGAGAACATTACGGATTTTCATTTATCTACCCTGCATTTCATACATTTGTGGACTATCTCCAATCCCCTTCCGCGCATCGGGCAACGAGAACGGCGGGAAGTCTCTCTTCGATAATGACCCTGATCGGCACTTTTCCGTCGAACCGTCCAAAGCGCTTTCGACGTTACCGATACAAATCCGCCGTCACAAGGAATTGAATCACATCCTGGTAATTTGGATTTCGTTTCCGCAAAACGGCCGTCTATTCAGCTTGATCGGCCCCGATATTCTCCAACGACAGATCCGCTGCGGTCCCTGCGAATCCCGCTTGCCCGTACCCGCGGCCTCTGTCGCCGCGCCTTTGCCGATATGCCGTCAACGCGCGACAATGCCCGCTTCCACTATGCCCCCGCCATAACGGCACCGTTTTTCATCCTGGAGGACTCCCCATGGCAGAACCCGTACTTGCGCCGCCGGCCGCCGGCGAGAAGATCATCATCGCCAATGGCAAGCTCGATGTGCCGAGCAATCCGATCATTCCGTTCATCGAAGGCGACGGCACTGGCCCGGATATCTGGCGCGCTTCGGTACGGGTACTGGACGCGGCCGTCGCCAAGGCCTATGGCAACAAGCGCAAGATCCACTGGATGGAGGTCTTCGCCGGCGAAAAAGCGAACAACGAGTTCGGCAGCTGGCTGCCCGATTCCACTGTCGAGGCATGCCGCAACTACCTGGTCAGCATCAAGGGACCGTTGACGACACCGGTCGGCGGCGGCATCCGCTCGCTGAACGTGGCGCTGCGGCAGATGCTGGACCTGTACGTCTGCCTGCGCCCGGTGCGCTGGTTCGAGGGCGTGCCTTCGCCGGTCAAGAAGCCAGGCGATGTGGACATGGTGATCTTCCGCGAGAACACCGAGGACATCTACGCCGGCGTCGAGTGGGCCGCCGGTTCGGAGGAAGCACAGAAGATGCTGGACTTCATCGCCCGCGAATTCCCGCAACCGTACGGCAAGATCCGCTTCGGCACCCAGCAAAAGGTCGATGAGTGGCAGAAGACGCTGGAGCAGAGCGTCGGCGAGCCGATCCGCAAGCTCGGCATCGAAGTGGGCATCGGCATCAAGCCGGTCAGCCATCTGGGCACCGAGCGCCTGGTCTACAGCGCCATCGAGTACGCCATCGCCAACAAGCGCAAGTCGGTGACGCTGGTGCACAAGGGCAACATCATGAAGTTCACCGAAGGCGCGTTCCGCGACTGGGGCTACCAGATCGCACGCGAAGCCTTCGGCGCGGTCGCGCTCGATGGCGGCCCGTGGCACGTGATTCCGCAAGGCAAACCGGGCGCGGGCCTGGTCATCAAGGACGCCATCGCCGATGCGTTCCTGCAGCAGATCCTGCTGCGTCCGCGCGAATACGATGTCTGCGCCACGCTGAACCTCAATGGCGACTACCTGTCCGACGCGCTGGCCGCGCAGGTCGGCGGCATCGGCATCGCCCCAGGCGCCAACATCAACTATGTGACCGGCCACGCCGTGTTCGAGGCCACCCACGGCACCGCGCCGAAGTACGCCGACTTGGACAAGGTCAATCCGGGCTCGATGATCCTGTCCGGCGAGATGATGCTGCGCTACATGGGCTGGACCGAGGCGGCGGACGCGATCATCTCCGGCATGGACAAGGCCATCGCCAGCAAGCGCGTCACTTACGATTTCGCCCGTCTGATGGAGGGTGCGACCGAAGTGAAGTGCAGCGAGTTCGCCGACGAGATCATCAAGTATTTGTAATGCGCGGATGATTCGGTTGTACTGAAAGACAGGGTGGACATGCCCTGTCTTTTTTGACCCGGAAAACAGGTGGGGTTGTATGAATTTCATGTCTTTGTTCGAACGGCACGTCGGAACGGTGACGGCACGACAGACGCGCTTCGCCGACTTCCTGGGCGATGACTACGAGTGGAACGCCGATCTCGCCGAAGGCGTCATCGTCTTCAACCACACAACCACTTACCCTATCCAGTTGCTCGGCTCGGAATCGGAGACCGACCACCATTGGCTATGGGCCTGGGCCAACGATGGGCTGAGCCGGTTCGACAAGGTCCAGCGTTTCAGCGAGCAGTTGCGCCGCTTCGGCCAGGACCATGAAGTGGGGGCTTTCACCAATCCGGGCTTTCCCGTCACGGAGACCATCAACGGACACACCCTGGCCATACTCTGTACCGGGGTCGAGAAATGGTCCTGTTACCTCCGTGGCCCCTATGACGGCGGTGCGATTTTCTGTCTGGTGCAGGATCTGCCGGATACGCTGTTCACACCCCTCACGCTGAAGGAGACCCTGTCGACGGTGGAGCTGGTTGTTTCGACCTTCGAAGGAATACGTCATCGGAACATGCTGGAACATTTCCTTGCCGACCAGGGATTCGAACTGGAACCGGATGGCATCCGCTTGCGCGCTGTCCGCGACAACGATTTCCTGGTCGCCCGTTTCGACGAGCAGGAAAGGCTGGTGGAATGCAGACGGAACTGAAGCCTTGATCGTGGATACCGGCCGGGAGGTCGATGAAGCCACGGTACGAGACGGCGACCGTTTCCGGCGAGAGCGATCCGACCGCCATATCGGCATTACCACCGATATTCCACGCCGAGCGGTCCACCGTGATAGCGATACCGACGCCGCCGCCCGCAAGCACGCCTTCCGCCTACAACGACCACCGCCGTCCAATCGAGCCGACCATGCTCGCCTTCATTTCCGCAGATTCCTGGCCGTCCCGTCCCGTTGCATTTCTCCATCGAATGCCAGGCCATCGGATGCGTCATGGATCGGAAGTCGTCGGTTTCTCCGGGAACCCGTTGAATATGAATCAAAACCCGTGGACTTCGCCTATCGGATTCCCGGTCGATTCACTGTGTCATCGGCCTCGGATTTCCATCGTGGGGCCTGATGCGACTGTCATGAAATGCGCCTTTCCCTCATATTCGCACAGGCCATCCCACTCAGGCTGAATCCTTCGGAGCCTGCGCATCCGCGGATGTCTCGCTCCCGTTCCCGATCCGGGCGGTCGCTTCCGGACTGATGCGCTCGATGGTGTGGCGCAACTCGCGGCCCAGGATGAACTTCGCATCCTTGGCCAGCGTATTGAGCTGCTCATCGAACAGCAATTTGTTGTTCTCGTCCGGCCACACCAGTTTCAGCTCGCGCAGTTTCTGGATGAATCCACGGAACAGGCTTTTGTCGAAGAACTCGGGCGCCGCCTGCGCATACAACAGGCTCAGGCGTTGCGCGGCCTGCTGGCAAAGGCTTTCAAGTTCGGTCGCGCCCAGTTTGCCGGGACCGTTTTTCACCAGCACCGAGATGGTGATGTAGTAGCGTTCGAACGCCTGTTGCAGGGAGTAGCCGATCGCGCGCAACCGGAAGACTTCATCGTCCTGGCTCTGGCTGCGGTAGATGCTGATCCCGTCCTCGGTCCTGCTGCTCTGCAAAAGCCCTTCGCGAACGAACAATGCGATGGTGCGTTCGATCCGTTCGGCGAACTCGTCGCCACTCCATGGCAGGAACAATTCCGCCTGCAGGAACGGATACATGCTGCGGCCGACCTGGACCAGCGTGCGCTGATACATGCGACGGCTGTTCTGGAAACAGCAGGCCACCCACGACAAAGTGGTGAAAAGGTGCAGCACATTGTTGCGGAAATAGCTGAGCAGGACCGCGTTTTCCTCATCCACCCGCAGTATGTCGCCCAGCGGGTGCTTGACCCGGTTCAGCATGCCGATCTCCTCGGCGTGGGCGATGATTTCCTCCGGCGAATGCGGCGTCACGGTGACGCGATCGGAATAGGGCAGTTCGGCCAGGACGATCTTGTTCAAGGCGATCTGCGCGATCAGATCCGATTCGCTCATCGCCCGCTTGGGCGTGGACAGCAACGCCAGCGCCAGCAGGTTGATCGGATTGACATCGGCGGCGCGGTTGATGTTGACCTGGATTTTATCCGCCAGCACATTGGTGGTCCTGGAAAGCCAGGTCGGCTTTTCTTCCTCCGGCACTGCTTCGCCATTCCATTCCGGAGCATGTTCCGCCAGCATCCGGTCGAGATGGATGGTCTCGCCGAAGTTGACCACCACTTGGCCGTAATTGGATCGCAATACCCTGGGAATGCTTGTGATCAGCTGCCAGATCGACTCCTTCTCCTTGGGCTTGCCGGACAGCTCGTCCAGATAACTGCGTCCCTCCATAAGCTTTTCGTAACCGATGTAGACCGGCTGAAACAGAACCGGGCGGGTCGGTTGGCGCAGGAAAGCACGAATCGTCATCGAGATCATGCCACCCTTGGGCTGCATCAGACGACCCGTGCGCGAACGCCCGCCCTCGACGAAATACTCGATCGAATAGCCGCCGGCCACCAACCGGGCGACATACTCGGACAGCACCGCCGAGTACAGCATGTTGCCGCGGATGCTGCGGCGGATGAAGAACGCACCGCCCTTGCGCAGCAGCGTCCCCACCACGGGCAGATTGAGGTTGATGCCGGCCACGATGTGCGGCGGCACGGTACCGCGCTCGTACAGCAGATAGGACAGCAGCAGATAGTCCATGTGGCTGCGATGGCTGGGCACGTAGATGACTTCGTGACCGGGCGCTTCGGCCTTCAGCTTTTCCAGGTGATGCACCAGGACGCCACGATAGATCCGGTTCCAGATCGGCTTGAGGATGAAGCTCGCCGAGCGCACCACCGGGTGCGAGAAGTCGGCCGCGATTTCGCAGGCATAGGAGTGTGCCTTCTTCCAGGCGTCCTCCATCTTGCTGTTGTCGCGGCGCGCCTGATCGGCGACCGCCTCGCGCACCGAAGCCGCCGCCAGCACCTTGTCGATGAGCATGCGGCGGGTGGAAAGGTCGGGACCGATGACCGCCGCGCGGATGCGCCGGAAGTGCGTGCGCAGTACCCGCGAGAGTTTGCGCACGGTGCGCTCGGGCGGCAGTCCCTCATCGACGGTGGCGCGCAGCGATACGGGCTGCGCGAACCTGACGATCGTGCTGCGGCCATTCAACAGGATCGCGAGCAGCCGGCGGAAACGACCGACGATGACCCAGTTTTCCGAGAACAGCACGGAGAACCAGCCGCTGTTCCGGTCCGGCGCCCGGCCCACGAAGATCGACACCGGCACCAGTCGCACATCCATTTCCGGATGCGCGCGATGCGCCCGCAGAAGCTTGGCCAGCGAATCCGAGTAACTGCGGGCGACATGCATTTCCGGGATCAGCGCGTTGTTGTTGCGCCGCGACAGCGCCAGATAGGCGCGTTTGCGCCCGATCGGATCGCCCGGCAGCGGAATCAACGCCGATGGCAGACCCGCCTGTCGGCAAGCCTTTTCCAGGATCAGCGCATTCGACAGACCATAGTCTTCCAGCACATAACAGACCGATTGCCCATCGGTGTATTTGGCCGGATCTTCCGGCTCGACCTTCAGTTCGAGCCAAGGATCGACCAGCCAGCCGAGGAAGCGCGCCCAGAGCGGCCGCTTGGCCTGGCGTCCGACGGGCGGGCGCGGCGGCGGCGAAGCCTCGCCCCCGGAGGGAGCCATGCCCATGGACGGCGCTTCATCCGGGAACGGCAAAGGATTCTGTTCAGGCATCCTTGCATTATCACCTAGTCGACGGACTTCAGGCCCGAAATCGGTATCAACGAATGCTCCGGCTCGTCGTCGTCGCTTTCGACACGGCGCTCGGCGCGTTGCAGGTAGCCTTCCAGATACCAGCGTCCCTCCACGTGCCGCAGTTCGACCGTGGTATCGACGACCTGTTCTCCCAATGGATAACGGATCCTGACCAGAGCGTTGTCGCCCGTTTCCTCGACCAGGTTGATTTGCAGTTGGGTGAATGCCCGGTCCAGATCGAGACCGTAGTCGGCCAGGGTGGCTTTGATCTCGCCGATGAAGGGTCCCATCCTGCGAAGGCTGTTCTCCATACCTTCCCGCTGGAGATCTTCTTCCGTATACAGGCCGACCGCCTGCGCGGCGCTTGTCAGCCGGGAGATGGCCGCGTAGGCGCGCCTTGGATCGGCCAGCGGCGCTTGCGCGCCCCATCCACTGACGGCCCGGAGCACCTGGATATGGTGCTCGCGCTCGCGCTGGCTGTAGCCGGGTTCGCTGCGCAGGTACTGGACTCCGAACAGACCCAAGGTACGGACCGCATCATGCAATTCCGCCTCCTGGCCGATGAACTGGCGATCGAACCCACGCCGCAGCCGCTCTCCCGCGCCGGGAGCCGACAGGGCTTCCAGCAATGGCAGGAACTGGTCGTGCATCGGCAATTCGGTCAGCGGCCAATAATTTTCGCCTTCCCGCCAGGAGGCCTCCAATCGCTGGTAGTCCGCCGCCGGCAATGCGGTCCGGGCGAAACCGAGCAGATCGTCGTCGTGAAGATGCCCGGCCAGAGTCCGGACCAGTTCCACCGGTTCGCCGCCGCCGCTCGACATGGCGTTATCGGAACCCTGGTTACGACAACCCGTCAGCGCTAATGCCGCCACACAGAAGAAGGCGACGACGACTCGCGCGCCGGATTGGCGTAACGATGGTTTCATCAGCAGAACTTTACCCTCAAGTTCGACCCCGGAAGTTTGGCTGCGGGCCTGTCATTGAGCAAGCCCCGCCAGGTCTCGATTTCGGGCAAAAGAAAGGAGGCCGAAGCCTCCTGAAATTCCGGCGGGGCCGGAGGACTAGCGCGTTTTGGCACACAACAACCAGTCGTTCCGACTGGACGGCAGCCATACTAACCTTCGTTAAATATTAATGCAACGCTTGAATTTAGTTTATTTAACTATTTGATATTGCTTGAAATATTTTTTCCTGAATGGCTCTGGCCGCCGCTCGGGGATCGGCAGCCAGGCGAATCGGCCGCCCCACCACGATGGCGTCGGCACCATTGCGGAACGCTTCCGCCACCCCGACTGTACGCTTCTGATCGTCGCCCACCGGCCCGTCCAGGCGTATTCCCGGACAGATGATGTTGAAATCCCGGCCCACCGCCGCCCGCAGCGCCGCCGCTTCCAGACCGGATGCAATGACCCCGTCGATACCCGCAGCCTGCGCGGCCAAAGCCCGTTGCACCACCATCCGGTCCGGCCCCAGCGCTATCCCGAGCGCCTTCAGATCATCGCGGTCCATCGAAGTCAGCACCGTCACCGCCAGCAACCGCATATCGCCCCGCTTGGCCGCCGCCGCCGCCTCCATCATCGCGGCATGCCAGCCATGAATCGTGCAAAACGTCACTGGCCAGCGCGACAGCCCCTCGATTGCCGCCGCGACCGTGGCGGGAATGTCAAAGAACTTGAGATCGACAAAGATCCGTTTGCCGCGCTCGCTCAGTTCATCCATGACCCGGAAATACTCGCCCGATGCCAACAGCTCCATGCCGATCTTGTAGAACGAAACAGAATCTCCCAGCCGATCCACCCAATCCCGGGCTTCTGCCTGGTCATGGACATCGAGCGCAAAAATCAAGCGCTCGTGTGGCTGCAGATCGAGCTTGTGACCTTCGGTTCCGGCTGAGGCATGCATTGCGGTCTCTCCAGTAGTCGGCGCTACATGATATTCGCCCGCCGGGTCACCGGCACCCCTGGACGGTCCACCTGTGCCGGAGCCGTCCATTCCGTGTCCGTACAAGGCAGAAGCAGCGTCCCTCATTGGACGCTTGGTTCCAGCGATGGATCACCTTTCCCACCATCCGTCTCGCCACTCGCTCGCCACCTGAAGCCAAAGCTTTCGCTGTCGCGCTATGCTGACCAGCGCATACCACGATCGATAACAAGCAATGGAACAAGAAAACGACATCTCGACGCCCGCGTTGATGGTCTTGACCCCAGTGGAAGCCAGACTGCTCGGCTGCCTGATTGAAAAGGAAGCCACCACGCCGGACGTATACCCGTTGACGGTCAACTCTGCCCATTCCGCTGCCAATCAAAAAACCGCGCGCGACCCAGTCATGTCGCTCGACCTGGGCGAGGTCAATCATGCCTTGCGGCAATTGGAGCAGAAAGGGCTGGCAAAGCAAAGCTTCTCCACCCGCGCCGATCGCTATGAACACAGTGCCGAGCGGGCATTCAGCCTGCCGCAACAACAAGTCGTGCTGCTGGGACTGTTGCTGCTGCGCGGACCGCAGACGGTCCACGAACTGCTCGCGCGCAGCGAGCGTCTCTTCAAATTCAATGACGCCGAGGATATCCGGTACCATCTGGAACGGTTGATACAGCGGGAACCGGCGCTGGTGATCCTGGTATCTCGCGCTTCGGGACAGCGCGAGGATCGTTTCATGCATCTGCTGTGCGGCGCGGTCGACATACAGGCGCTTCGCAATGCTTCCACTGGCGCGCCAGCGGTATCGGCGACAGCTGTACCGGAACTGGAGGCACGCATGGAAGCGCTGGAATCGGCGGTTGCCGCGTTGCGTGAACAGTTGATGCAACTCGCCATCTCGTTAGGCGCCGAGCTGAGCAAGGAAAGCGAGGGAAAAGACATCGCGGTTGCCGCGGATGAAGATGTTGCACAGTAACGCCTCCAGCCGCTCCCGAAACCATGAAACCCTGTCGGGATCGACAGGGTTTCCTTTTATGTCTTGCGAGTCGCACCGTCATGGCATGTAGGGAACAGCGCCGAAATCAGTCGCGCACCAAACCGTTCCTTGTCGATCACCACCGGTGGAAAAAACGCCACCGAATCCATCCATGACGATGGCAAACCGATGTATTCGTTTCCATTCCACGATTGTTTCATCACGATCCCGCCATCTGTTCCCGCAATTGCGCTCGCACTTCCATCAGAGCGAAGCCAAGCATGTTCATTCCCTGCCAACGCCGGGAATCGGGACCATCTGGATGGTCGACCGCCAAGCCGATGCTCCAGATCCTGTCTTCCGGACTGGCTTCCTGCCAGAACCTGCGTACCCGTGGACAACAGGCAGCGGCTTCGACCCGAACGATCTGGCGGCGATATTGGGCATCCAGTGGATGACGATCGACTTCTCCGCCAAGGACGGTGTGATACCGGTGGTCACCCGGAATCTGCAACCGTCGACCGGCCGGGCTGGCCAGGCAAATGAAGATGGTCGCCAACGGCCCGGTGCTGATGGAGCTGGCGCAACCGGAGGCCATCGGGATGCCATTGCGAGGTTTCGAGATGCTGCCGGAAAGCGCCGGAGAAAGCGCATCCTGCTCGCCGTACTCGCAGACCATATGTTTGAAGCCGAAGTCGTTGCAGAAGTAGTTGCTTGGAGAGCCTTGGAGTTTCCCGATCAGGGGACGAAAAGGCGACTTGTATCTGGCCCATATTAGGCGATTGGATGCTCAATATCGCCGCCAGATTGTTAAGATCGAAATCGTGGCCGTCCCGAGCGCCCAGGCTACCGGGCGGCAAGGTGACAATCCCGTTTTCAGGATCATAAAGACCTGTCCTGTTACGGGTGGTGCCCGGGGAACCCAGTTCGAACCCCTTAAGCCTGTCCGCTTCAATAGCGGCGTTCAGGGCATCGTCAACCGTGACTGTCCTTGTCAAAGTCGAACGCAGGTTGGCGACCTGTTCGGGGGTAACATCGGGCTGACTTTGTAGTTGCGTCAGCAGTGCTTCCAGCCTTGGGTTATTCGACACCGCTCTCTCTCCTGTTTCTCCAGCATTCCACCGCGCTGATACAGCGATCACCATGTCCACGCACCTATGGTCTGGCAGTTCACGGGACTCTCCGACGGAGTAAACCTGGACCACCAGCTCTCCGCGATAGAAATGCCAGTAAAGCATATTGCTGCTTATGCTACCCTTGAACCCCAATTGCTCCAGATGGGTCTTGTAATACTCCAGATCGAAGTCGCAGACGGGTGTAAGAGGAGCGTTTTCATCTTTCCTTATTATTGCGAAACTGAACGGTGAACTGATTTCTTGTGCTGGATTGATTGTTCAGCACAAACCAGTAACGCCAGTCATCCGTCATATCCCCAATGGCACTATAAGTAACAATAAGGTCCGGCGGGTCTTCTTCCATCCTGACCCCCGTTATTTCAAACACCCGTTCCGGTGTCAGCTCATCGGCATGGTAGGTACTGTCGAACAGGCGCATCAGGCGCAGCCCGGGTTCTTCCGGGGGGTATTGGGGATTGATGATGCGTCCTCGCGCATCGCGTGCAGGTTCGGTCATGGCGGGCGGTTCCTTTGCAGCGAAAGAGGAAGGTTGATGGGCGCAGGCACCGAGCAATAGCAGCGGCAGCAGCGCGAGTCTTGGCGAAGATGGAAGCATGGATCATCCCTTGATCTGTCGATTGACTGATTCTTTCGCCCAATCTGGACCAGATATAAGTCGCCTTTTCGCCCTCTGACTTGGGAAGCCCCAAGGACGGCTCAAGGCTCCCCACACCGCTACATCATCCGGGCTGCGCCACGCCTGTCCCGAGCAGATCGGTCGATCGCGCAACGATTGCGATTACGACAGCCGCTTTGGCAGCCGCGTGCGCGGCGAAGGACATTTCGCGGACCTGCCCGAGCGCCGCTTCATGCGGGCGCTGAAACGCAACGGCTATACGGAACCGGATGTGTGCGGGGACTGGATTGCGGACGGTTCATCCCACCGCGTCCGGTGTCGTCGCAGGAAAAACGGTTTTGAGTTTCCGGTTTCGGCGCGATGGCGCACCACATCGGTCGGGAACCGCAAAGCCGGATCAATCTCCGGCAAGACGCCGCAACGTGCGCCGGAGCCAGCCACTGTTCAAGGTATTGTCGATTTTGACTCGCACTTTGCCGGCATAATCGGCGTCGTCGTACTTGATGTGGTTCAACAGCCAACTGCATAGCAGCTTGTGCATCTCGAGACCGATATCCTGGCCTTCGCCGAACTGTTTGCCGTATCCGGCGATTCGCTTGGCGAAACGGTCATGCGCCTCGCGATGGGGAATCAGCGCCGGATATTCGATTTGCTCCAGCAAGCTTTCCTCGAACGCGAAATGGAAAGTGGTGTAATCGAACAATGACGCCAGCACATCGCCGAGGCTCTCGCGGTGGCTGGTGGCATTCGCCTCTTCCAACGGGTTTATGTATTGAACCAATTGCCGATGCTGGCCATCAATAACATCGATGCCAGTATCGAGGTCGGATGTCCATTCTATTGGCACGACAGCTTCCCCGCCGCTCATGGATAATGACGGGAGATTATATATTGAGAACCATGTCACAGCTTGATTGTGAGCAAGCTGCTGCTGGCCTATGTCGCTGGGATGGGTACTGGCAATGATGATCTGGAACCGGGCGTTACACATTCCGGAAGTCGCTTCGCTCATCGGCATGAGGGACATGCGAATCACAGAGGAGCGCCGACCACGGCCATCCGCTGTGTGACGATGCGAGATATCGTCCCTTCCCGCGTTCCCGCCGCATGCGCCAGGCCTGGACCCGGAACGAGTCCACCCGGGATCAGAAGAACCGCGCCAGCGTGCGCTTGAGCCAGCCCTGGTTCTTGCCTTCGTCCAGCGTGTTGTCGATCTGGATACGGACCGACGACACGTAGTCGGCATCGTCATGCTTGATATGGCTGATGAGCCAGCTTCTGAGCAGCGTATGCACATCGTCGCCGACATCGTCGCCGGCCCGGAAACGCTTCTGGTATTCCTGCACGCGCTTGGTGAACAACTGGTGCACCCGGCGATGCGCGTTCAGATAGTGGTAACCGGCTTCCTCCAGCAGGCTTTCTTCGAATGCGAAATGCGAGATCGTATAGCCAACCAGGGCATTGAGGACTTCGCCTATGGCTTCGCGATCGTTGCTGCCACGAAGTTCTTCCATCTGGTTGATATAGCTCATCAGCCGCCTGTGCTGATTATCGATGACAGTGATTCCGGTATCGAGATCGGAAGTCCAGGCAAGAGTCATGTACTTGTCCTTTGTCGGTTACGTGCTGGGCGGATGCCCATAGTATAGAACCGTCGCCGACCGGCCCAAGTGCAAGTCGAATTGGGTATAGTCGCCACGCCGAGAACGGTCCAGTCAATTTCACATCGATGCAGGATACTCCGTTGTCTTCCAGCGCCACTTCTACTTCCAACGTTTCCGTTTCACTCGCAGACCGCATCGCGGCAACCATCGCCGCCGAGATTGGCGCAAAGACCGGACAAGTCGATGCCGCCGTCCGCCTGCTGGACGAGGGCGCGACCGTGCCCTTCATCGCCCGCTACCGCAAGGAAGTCACCGCGGGTCTCGACGATACGCAGTTGCGCACGCTGGAGACCCGGCTCCTTTATCTGCGGGAACTGGAAGACCGCCGCGCCGCGATCCTGGCCAGCATCGAGGAACAGGGGAAGCTCAGCGCCGGACTGCGCGCCGATATCGAAGCCGCCGGCGCCAAGTCGCAACTGGAAGACCTGTATCTGCCGTACAAGCCCAGGCGCCGGACCCGTGCGCAGATCGCCCGCGAAGCCGGTCTCGAACCGCTGGCGGATGGATTGCGGGACGATCCTTCGAGGAATCCCGAGGAATTCGCGGCCGGTTTCGTCGATGCGGAGAAGAATGTCGCCGATGTGAAGGCCGCGCTGGAAGGCGCCCGCGCGATCCTCATGGAACGTTGGGGAGAAGCGGCGGCGCTGATAGGCGAACTCCGCGAATGGTTGCAGCAACATGGCGTGATCCATGCACGCGTCGTCGCGGGCAAGGAGGATGAAGGCGCCAAGTATCGCGACTATTTCGGACA
The DNA here is from genome assembly GCA_031263725.1 of Lysobacteraceae bacterium. Lineage (GTDB taxonomy): Bacteria > Pseudomonadota > Gammaproteobacteria > Xanthomonadales > Xanthomonadaceae > JAITWM01. The sequence goes on from JAISFF010000052.1 coordinate 52,478, forward strand.
CGCCGAACCGCTGGGCAAGATTCCTTCGCACCGCCTGCTGGCCCTGTTCCGCGCGCGTCGCGAGCAAGTGCTGCAACTGGAACTGGATCCGGGCAGCGATATCGAAGCGGGCAATGCCTATGCCGAGGGCCGTGTCGCCCATCATGCGGGCGTCGAGAACCGGGGCCGTGCGGCGGATGCGTGGCTCCTGAACGCCTGCCGCCTGACCTGGCGCGCCAGGCTGCACCTGCATCTGTTGCTGGATCTGTTCAATCAGGCGCAGGAAAAGGCGGAGACGGAAGCGATCGCCGTCTTCGGCGACAACCTCAAGGACCTGTTGCTGGCCGCTCCGGCCGGGCAGCGGGCGGTGCTTGGCCTGGATCCCGGTCTGCGCACCGGGGTCAAGGTGGCGGTGGTCGATGCCACCGGCAAACTGGTCGCCACGGACACGATCTATCCGCATGAACCGAGGCGGCAATGGGAACAGTCGCTGCGCACGCTGGCCAGGCTGTGCAAGGTCCATGATGTCGAACTGATCGCCATCGGCAACGGCACGGCGTCGCGCGAAACCGACAAGCTGGCCGGCGAACTGATCGGGCGGAATCCGGAAACGAAACTGCAGAAGATCGTGGTCAGCGAAGCCGGCGCATCGGTGTATTCGGCCTCGGAGCGTGCCGCACGCGAGTTTCCGAATCTGGATGTTTCCCTGCGCGGCGCGGTATCCATCGCGCGCCGCCTGCAAGACCCGTTGGCCGAGTTGGTCAAGATCGAGCCGAAGGCCATCGGTGTCGGACAGTATCAGCATGATGTCGATCAATACCGCCTGGCCAACGCGCTGGATGCCAAGGTGGAGGATTGCGTCAATGCGGTCGGTGTCCATGTCAACACCGCTTCCAGCGCGTTGCTGGCGCGCGTCGCCGGATTGTCCGGCACGGTCGCCGAGAATATCGTCGCCTATCGCGACGAACACGGCCCGTTCGATTGCAGACAGTCGTTGCTGAAGGTGCCGCGCCTGGGCGAAAAGACTTTCGAGCAATGCGCCGGATTCCTGCGGATCGCGGATGGCGGGCAGCCGCTGGACGCATCGGCCGTGCATCCGGAGGCGTATCCGGTGGTCGAACGGATCGCGCGCGACAGCGGCAGGAAGCTCGGCGAGCTGATCGGCGATGTGAGCTATCTGCGTGGTCTGAAGCCGGAACTGTTCGTCGATGAGAAATTCGGCGTGCCGACCGTGCGCGATATCCTCAAGGAGCTGGAAAAACCGGGCCGCGATCCGCGTCCGGAATTCAAGGCGGCGCGCTTCGCCGAAGGCGTCGAAGACATCAAGGACCTCAAGCCGGGGATGATCCTCGAGGGCGTGGTCAGCAATGTCACCGCGTTCGGTGCATTCGTCGACATCGGCGTGCACCAGGATGGTCTGGTCCACATCTCCATGCTGTCGGACAAGTTCGTCAAGGACCCGCGCGATGTGGTCAAGGCCGGCGACATCGTCAAGGTCAAAGTGCTGGACGTGGACATGGAGCGCCGCCGCATCGCCCTGACGCGGCGGCTGGACGAAGCGCTGGCATCCGGCGATGGCGGGAAGCCGGAACGCGATCGCGCGCAGGATCAGCACAAGCGTGACGACACGCGGGAGGAGCGGCCGCGCGGCAACGGACATCGGCATGCGGGCGTACGCGCGAAAACGGGCAAGCCAGGACAGACGGCGCCCGCATTCGACAGCGCCCTGGCCGACGCCTTCGCCAGGGCGAAGAAACAGTAGGGGGAATCATCCGGCGTCCGCGACATGCGCCGGCAGTTGCGGACATTCGCACCAGATCCATATCGCCATGCGGCACGCCGATGCCCGTGCTGCGCGGCGAGGACAACAATTCACGCGCGATTGCGGCCGATCGAACCAGCATTCCGCCCAGGCTGACGTTCGCGAAACAGGCGGAGGCTTTCGCCGGAACAAAGGCAGCGAATCAGTCGACGGGCGATGGCGGCAACGGCGATGACGAAATGCTTGCATCCCCGGCTCCGCGCTTTTCCAGCGCATCGATTCTTTCGCTGAGCAGGGTTGCTTCTATCTCGCTGAAGACGGTGGCAAGCGCAGTTCGCGCCCATGCGATGTGATGCCGCATGGCGTCGGCATCTCCCGACAGCGCGGCCGCCTCGGCGTCGAGCCAGTGCAGATAGGCGGACAGGTTCAACAGGCCGCCTCTGCACAATGGCCGCCAGGCCTTCACCAGATCGATGTCGCGCAATACCACGGCGGCAAAGCCGGCGATCGTGCCGGCGCTTGCCTGGCGCATCATGGCGGGCGTCTGCCAGTAATGATCGACCAGCCACTGGATGCCTTCGCGCCACATGACGATATCGTTCCGGTCCGCCGCAAAGGCCAGACGCAGCGAGTTGGCTCGGAATGCCTGTACCGACGGCTCGCCGGCTTCGAGATCGGGAATCAGCTCAGCCGGCCAGTCGCGTGGCCGGATTCCGGACTGGTATTGCTGGGTCAATTGCGTCATCCGCGCATGCGCGGCGATCCGCCCGGGGTGGCGGAACAGTTCGAAAAAGACGCGGCCATCGGTCCGCCAGCCTTTGTTCTGGAATGGCAGCAGATTGAAAAGACCGAGAACCAGCGCCGCCACGCCGAATCCGAACACTATGGCGTGCGCCGTGCCCGGCAGATCGAATCCGACAAGCACGAAAAAACAAAGCGCTGCGGTCCACAGATTGGCGGAGGGTCCCCCCAGAATGAAGATGCTGTAGTCGATCCTGGTCGGGGGCGGCTTGCCGGGATCGGGGATGATCATCGCCGCGCCAGCGATGCCGCGGACATTGCCGCCCCACCGCATTCGCCAGGTATCCTTGATGTCGCGTTCGATGCGGAGCGGCCCGACACTGAAGATGCGCAACTGCATGCCGCGGGCGGCGCCGGCCAGTGCGTGGCCCAGTTCGTGGGGAATCACGTTCAACCACAGCGAAAACAGCGAGACCAGGATTGCAATCCACATCGTCATGGGACTGCCGTCTGCGGTGACGAATGGCGGCAGGGAAAAAAGCGGGGCCAGGTCGAACAGCCGGATGACCGCGGCCACGGAGAAAAACACGGCGACGATGACAAAGGTCGCGAGAACGCCGTTCAGAAGCCAGCGCAACCGCATGCGCAGTGTCCGGTCGGGTTCCGGAAGCGGATACAGCGAAGCGCTGTCGTTTGCCGGAAATGGCGGCGGCGACAACGGCAGCGGCGGCGGCGGTGTGCTCACGATGGTCCGGGTCGATGCCGATAGGGCCTATTGGCTGGAGGTGTATTTCTCGCGCCGGATATGGGCCATGCGCAGCCCGCTGGCTTTCAGCGCTTCGACGCAGGCATCGACCATGGCCGGGTTGCCGCACAGATAGGCGATATCGTGCACCGGGTCGGGTTGCAGTTCCGCGAGATGCCGCTGCACACGGCCGGAGCGCTCGCCGGGACGCAGATTCCCGGCGGGTTCGCGCGACAGGCAGGGAATGAAGCGGAACGCGGGACTGCGATCGGTCCAGGCGCGGAACTCGTCGGCATACAGCAGATCGGCATGGGTACGCGCGCCGAACAACAGGGTGACCTGCAGGTCGCGCCTGGCCATCTGCCGTTCCAGCAGCGGCATCATCGCGCGATAGGTGGCGATGCCGGTGCCGGTGGCGATCAGCAGATAGCGCCGGTTGCTGTCGCCGGGTTTCAGGCAGAACTGGCCATGCGGGCCGGAAGCGTGCAGCCGGTCCTCGGGTTGCAGCGCCTCGAACAGGGCGGTGCCGCTACCGCCGGGCACATGACTGACCGCGATCTCGATGTGGTCGTTCGGGCCCATCGTATGATCGTGGCGGGTGGCCAGCGAATAGCTGCGCTTGGCGGCGTTGCCATCCGCGTACTGGAAATGGATCTGGACGAACTGCCCGGGGTTGAAATCCAGGGCCTGGCCATCATCGCGCTGGAACACATAGTGGCCCACGCCGCGCGCGATCTCGCGACGTTCGATGAATCTGAGTGGAAACAGGGACACGCTGTCTATCCGCAACAAGGTAGGATCGGCCTCCTTCGGCCCCGTCGATCGCGGCTTTCGCGGGCTTGCGGTCGCGGAGCGCCCGGGCGGAGCGGCGAAGCCGCCGGGCATTCGCCCGCTTGCGGCTCCGCGCCGAAGGCGGCACGGGAAGCTCTCTATAATACCGGCGAAGCCGCCCGGCTTGGCGGCGGCCTCACTCAATCGATTGGCGGCATGAATACCCACTCCTCGGCAACGGCAATACCCGCGCTGCGCGTCCGCGATCTGCGCAAGACCTACGGCAACGGCGTGCAGGCGTTGAGAGGCGTCTCGCTGGATGTGGCGCCCGGAGATTTCTTCGCCCTGCTCGGTCCCAACGGCGCCGGCAAGTCCACGATGATCGGCATCGTCAGTTCGTTGGTGAACCTCGGCGCCGGCAGCGTCGAAGTGTTCGGCGTGGATATGGCCGGCCGCCGCCGCGATGCGATGCGGCTGATCGGTCTGGTACCGCAGGAGATCAACTTCAATCTGTTCGAGAAACCGTTCGACATCCTGGTCAATTACGCCGGGTTCTACGGCATCCCGCGCCAGGAAGCGCGCGGGCGCGCGGAAGAGGAACTGCGGCGCGCCTATCTGTGGGACAAGGCGCACCTGATGAGCCGCACGCTGTCCGGCGGCATGAAGCGCAGGCTGATGATCGCGCGGGCGATGATGACCCGCCCCAGGCTGCTGATCCTGGACGAGCCCACCGCCGGCGTCGATATCGAAATCCGCCGCGGCATGTGGCGGGATCTGCGCGAAATCAATGCCGCCGGCAGTACCATCATCTTGACCACGCATTACCTGGAAGAAGCGGAAAGTCTCTGTCGCAATCTGGCGATCATCAATCATGGCGAGATCGTCGAGCAGGGTCCGATGCGTTCGTTGCTGGCCAAGCTCGATGTCGAGGGTTTCCTGCTCGATATCGATGGCGCTCTGCCGGCGGCGCTGCCCGTCATCGAGGGTGTCGCGCTGGTCGCCGCCGATGCCAATACGCTGGACTTGGACATGCCGCGTTCGATGAATCTCAACAGGGTATTCGCCGCACTGGATCGGAGCGGCATCCGGGTGCGTTCGATGCGGACCAAGAGCAATCGCCTGGAGGAGCTGTTCGTGCGCATGACCGGTGAGCGGGAACGGGAAGCATGAGCCAGGCCCGGAGCGATATCCGCGCCGGCAACGGCGCCCGCAACCGGGTCGCGTTGCTGACGGTGGTGCGACGCGAGATCGCCCGCATTCTGCGGATCTGGGGCCAGACCCTGGTGCCTCCGGCGATCACGATGACGCTGTATTTCCTGATCTTCGGCCGCCTGATCGGTTCCCGCGTCGGCGACATGGGTGGGTTCACCTATATGGATTTCATCGTTCCCGGTCTGGTGATGATGAGCGTGATCCAGAACAGCTACGGCAACATCTCGTCCAGTTTCTTCGGCGCCAAGTTCGGCCGCCATGTCGAGGAATTGCTGGTCAGTCCGATGCCGGACTGGGTCATCCTGTGTGGCTATGTGGCCGGCGCGGTACTGCGCGGAGTGATGGTCGGCGTGATCGTGCTGTTGATCGCAATGTTCTTCACCCAGGTCCGCATCCCGCATCCGCTGGTGACGATATCGACGGTGCTGCTCGGTGCGACGATCTTCTCGCTGGCCGGGTTCATCAACGCGGTCTACGCGCGCAAGTTCGATGATGTCGCCATCGTGCCGACCTTCATCCTGACGCCGCTGACCTATCTGGGCGGCGTGTTCTATTCGACCAAACTGTTGCCCGGCTGGGCCGGAACGCTGACCAAGGCCAATCCGATCTTCTACATGGTGAATGCCTTCCGCTATGGCCTGCTGGGCGTTTCCGACGTGCCGCTGTGGGTCGCCTACGCGCTGATGCTGGGTTTCGTGCTGCTGCTGGGCGCTTTCGCGCTGTGGCTGCTGCGCCGGGGCATCGGATTGCGCAGCTGAACCGGGCCGCCAGCGGCGGATTTCGAGTACGCGCGGATCCTGCGCGTCCCGAGACAAGGCGTCGCGTCGAAACCGGCGGCTCAATGCCGGCATGGCCAGCGCGGACGATGCCGGATTCGCGCTATCGTATGCCGGCATGATGCGGCGGCCGGATCTGGGCGCCGCGCCTGCCCACTCGATTGGAATCCAAGGCAACCCTATGCGAATACTGGTACTCGGCGCGGGCGGAACGGGCGGTTACTTCGGCGGAAGACTGGCGCAATCCGGCGCCGATGTCGTGTTCCTGGTGCGTCCTTCGCGCGCCGAGCAATTGCGCGAACACGGACTGCAACTGCGCAGCGCGCTTGGCGACGCCGATCTGCCGGTAGCCTGGGCCACGGCGGAAACGCTGCCGGGACTGGCCGCGCGGAAACCGTTCGGTCTGGTGTTGCTGAGCTGCAAGGCCTATGACCTGGACAGCTCGATCGAGGCGATCGAGCCGGCGATGACCGGCGACGCCTGCGTGTTGCCGATACTCAACGGATTGCGGCACTACGCCGCGCTCGACAAGCGTTTCGGACGCGAGCAGGTATTGGGCGGATTGTGTTTCATCGTGGCGACGAAGGGCGCAGGCGGCATCGTCCGGCACATGGGCAGGGCTGCTTCCATCTTGTTCGGCGAGCGCGATGGCGATCCCGACAGTGCGCGCACCGCGGCGTTCTCCGCCGCCTGTCTCAAGGCCGGCATCGATCATGTGCGCTCGATGCGCATCGCCCAGCAGCAATGGGAGAAATACGCCTTCCTGACCGCGCTGGCGGCGGGCACTTGCCTGATGCGCAACGACATCGGCCATATCGTTGCGGCCGACGATGGCGCTGATTTCATGCGTTCGCTGTATCGCGAGTGCGTCGCCGTGGCCGAGGCGGAGGGCGAAGCGATCTCGCCCGAGGCGCAGGCCACCGCGCTGGATATCGTGCTCGAACGCGGCTCGCGGCTGACCGCATCGATGTTGCGCGACCTGCAGGCCGGCTATCCGATCGAGGCCGAGCAGATCGTCGGCGACATGCTGCAGCGGGCGCGGCGGGCTGGCCAGGACGCGCCGCTGCTGACCATGGCCTGGTGCCATTTGCAGGCCTACCAGGCGCAGACCTAGGGCGCGCATTCGATTCGGTTGCATGCCATCCTGCAACGAGCCAGCGCCAGGGGGCGGTGTCGTATGTACTCATTCGGGGCTTGTAGACATGGAAGAACGGTCGGCGGCGGCGATCGGGCAATCGGCCGGGGATGCGCGGAATGCGCCGCAAGACGACGCGGCCACCGCGTCCGCTCGCGACGACTCGCGCTGATCCGTCGCGTGACATTCCGGGTGGAACTCGTACTTCCGATCGGCAAAGAGTCGGCCGGGGCATCGGTGCCATCGCGGCTGCGTCGGGGGTGGACGGGACTGCGGGTAGAATGACGGCTCGTTTCCGCCGCGCTTTCGGATTGATCCGGCAATGCCGAATTTTCTCCTTCGCCTGATATGGATGGCACTGCTGTCGTGCGTGCTGTGCGCCTGTGTGCGCGAACCGGCGAGGCTGGACCATGACGCCTATATCTGGCAACGGGTATGGACGCCGGCGCTGAACGACGCGTTGCGGCAGGGCACGGCGGACATCCGCCAATGGCGGGTGCTGGCGGCGCAGACCGGAGCGGATGGCGCATTGCTGCGCTTCGTCCCGGATTGGGAGGCGCTGGCTGCTTCCGGCCGGCCGGTGATCGTGGTGGCGCGGATCGATGGGCAGTTGCGGCAATGGGACGAGGATGCATTGCTGGCCGAAGTGCTGGATCTGTGGCGCGACTGGCAGGGACATCGGCCGCTGGTGGCCGGTCTGGAAATCGATCACGACTGCGGTACGGCGCGCCTGCCGGTCTATGCGCATTTTCTGCGGCGTCTGAAATCCGAACTGGATGCGGATACGGAGTTGTCGATCACCGTCCTGCCCGCTTGGCTGGATTCTCCCGCGCTGGAGAATGTACTGGCGGCGGTCGATCAATCGGTACTGCAAGTGCATGCGGTGCGCGATCCGCGCGCCGGACTGTTCGACGGCGGCAATGCGCGGCGCTGGGTCGAGGCTTATGCGCGCCGCAGCGACAAGCCTTTCCGGGTGGCGCTGCCGAACTACGCATCCAGGGCAAGCTGGGATGCGGAAGGCCAATTGGCCGATGTCGAGAGCGAAGCCGCGACATTGGGCGGACAGGCCGATGCGCGCGAATTGTGGTCGCAACCCCGGCAGATAGCGGAATTCCTCTCGATCCTGCATGCCGATCCGCCGCGCCATCTGCGGGGAATCGCATGGTTCCGGCTGCCGACCGGCAACGACCGGCGCGCCTGGAGCGTGGCCACCTGGCTGGCGGTGATCCGCGGGCAGCCGATGCGCGACAATGTGGCGCTGGATTTTCGCCAGAGCGATACGGCGGGAATGCGGGATCTGGTATTGACCAATGCGGGCGAGAACGATGCCATGCTGCCCGAGCGCATCGGTCTTCCCGCTGCCTGCACGCTGGCCGACGGCATCCAGGGCTACGCATTGCGCAGAGAAGCGGATGCATTGTCGCTGCGGCGGCAGCAACCGGGCCTGTTGCGGCCCGGACAGTCGCGGCAAGTGGGTTGGGCGCGGTGTGGCGAGGACTGAGGTGAAATCGTATGTGGAAGGCTAAATCCCTGATCGGGTCCTGTATCGCACTGGCCGGCGTGGCCTGGGCCTGCGGTCCCTGGTTTCCGAACCAGTTGCTGGACAACCGCGAGGCCACGCTGAAGGGAACGCCGCGGAACGGGTTCGCATTCGAGGTCGCGCATCTGATCCGGCCTGACGATGCGCTCAAGCCGAACGAACTGAAGCCCTGGCAACGACCGGCCGACGACGACAAGGAGGCCATCGCGCAATTGCACGGGTTGTCGCTGGACGAACTGGAGCGTGTCGCCGCGCTGCGTCTGGCCGATGACGGCATCACCGTTTACGAGAAGAGCGAAGGGTTGCCGGAAGATCTGCGCTGGTACACCGCGGCCGTGGTGGATTACGCGCGCACCGGCGACGAGTGCGGTGCCGGTATCGCATTGGTTGGCGATCACCCGTGCCATGGGCGCGACCCGGCAGCGATGCAGCAGGCGATCGAGGAGTTCGAACAGGTACTGGCATTGCCGCCGGAGCAGGCGATGCGGCGCTCGGTATGGGCGGCCTACATGCTGGGACGCGCGCATACCGATCTGGCCAGGCGCGATATCGCCAATTTTGCCCATCATGCCGGTATCGCCGCGCAGGCCTATCAGGTCGCGCGCGATCGCGCGCGTGCCGGCGCATCCGATCCGCAGGGACTGGCGGTGGCCAGCTATGGCGAGGAGGCGCGCCTGCACCTGCATGTCCGCACGCCGGTGGCCGACGGCAGCAGCGATGGTCCTTTCTGCCGCTGGCAGGGATTCATCGCCAACTGGAGCTGTCCGGGCGCGATCGCCGGGGAAAACTATGTGGCCGCGATGCATCTGTATGCGGAGCAGGCGGCGCGCGGTTCCAACAGCGGTGTGCAATCGTTGCGATTCCTGACCGGTTATGCCTTCGCGCATCCCGCGCTGTTGCAGCCGCTGATCGCCGATCCGCTCGCGCAACGCATCGTGGTCGCCTATGCGCTGGCTTATTCGACGGACGACGACGACGATGCCGGTGCCGGCCGTTTCCGCCATGCTCATCTGGCGACGCTGGTGGATGCGATCGAGCAGCAGGGCGTACCGGTGGCAGGCGGCGACCGGCTTGCCGCGCTGGCTTATCGCGTCGGGCGCTACAACCTGGCGGAGATGCTGGCGGCGAAGTCGAAAGGACCGCTGGCGGTCTGGGTACGGGCCAAGCTGGCATTGCAGAGAGGCGATCTGGCGGCGGCGGCGGAAGCCTATGCGACGGTCTCCGCCGCGTTTCCGCAAGCCGATTCGGCGAGCGCGGTCATCTCGCCGGGGAACGAACATCTGCTCACCGGCGAGCGCGGCGTGCTGGCACTGGCGCGCGGCGAATATCTGGAAGCCATGCAGTCGCTGTACACGGCGGCGCTGGCGGGCGGCGACGGCGCGGGCGATGGTCTGGTCATCGCGCTGAACGATGGCGACTACGACTATGCCGCCGACGCCTCTTATGTGGCCGAACGGGTACTGACGCTGGACGAGCTGAAATCCTTTGTCGACGACCAGGTCAAAGCCACGCCAGCGCCGGAGGCGAACAGCGAAAACTACTACTCCGCCCTGCCCTATCGCGACCGTTTACGCTGGCTGCTGGCGCGGCGTCTGCTGCGTGCGGGCCATTATCGCGAGGCATTGCCGTATTTCCCGGCCACCGCTGATCCGCGAACCGGATTCGGGATGAGCCTGAAGGAGCCGGAACTGGATCTGCGCGAGCAGGCGCGCGCCTATGCCGAAGCCGTCGACAAGAGCCGGAGCGCCTGGACCGACATCGGCAAAGCCGAGGCGATGTATGCGGCGGCGGTGATCGCGCGCCGCTACGGCATGGAACTGATGGGATTCGAACAGTCGCCGGATTATGCCGACACGGGCGGCAATATCGGCATCAGCGGCCACTCCGCCGATGACCTGAAAGGCATGTTCGTCACCGAGGAGGAGCGGCAGCGTTTCAATGCCAGCATCGCCAGACCGGATCTGCGTTTCCATTACCGCTTCGTCGCCGTGGACCACGCTTCGGCCGCGGCCGATCTGCTGCCATCGCATTCGCAGGCGTTCGCGGCAGTGCTCTGCAAGGCCACGGGCTGGATGATGAATGGCCCGCCGGACTACGCGCATACGCCTTACGACAGCAGCGGCAAGCCGGGTCCGGACGAGCGCGCCAAGCGTGTCCGCGCGCTGTACGCGCGCTATGTCGAGCAAGGACCGTATGTGGTCTGGGCGGCGGACTTCGGCCGGAACTGCCAGGATCCGGATTTCGACAGCGCGCGCAAACTGCGGCAGGCCGAACGCATCATCGCGTTCAAGCATGCGATTCGCGATTATCTGCCTTATGGAATGGGTGCATTCATTCTGTTCGGTGTCGGCGTCATCATCTTCGCGATCCGGCGCAGATTGAGGAATCTGCTTTATTCGGGTTGAGGCGATCATGCGGGCCGGTCCGGAAAGAGCGCATCCGGACCGGGTGGAACAAGAAGGCGGTACGCGACGAAGCGCTATCGAATCATCGTCCAGACGCATTGATATTGAAGAATAAAAAAGGGTCTCAGGAAATCGGGCCACTTGAGAAACGGTCTGATCTTCCGATAGGACGGGAAAAAACAGGGACTACCGCCGCTCCCGAATCGCAGAAAAGGATTTCAGATGGGTTCTGCGCTGCTTCGCATTGGACTTGTCGGCCGCCGATACGGCGCGCCTGTCCGGCATCAGTCTACGTTCGATCAACGGCATCTACATCAAGCTGCGCCAACGGTTGGCAATCGAGTGCGGAAAACATAACGCCTGGTCGGGTCGGATCGAAGTGGACGAGTCCTGCTTCGGCCCGCGTCGCGGGCGCGGCAAACGAGGGCATGGCGCGGGCGGCAGAACCATCGCCTTCGGCCTGTTCAAGCGCCATGGCCGGGTCCGAAGTTGGACTCTGATTTTTCATATAACATATTGAATATCAAATATTTTATTTATCAGCAGTCTTTGATGCCCCCAATGTTGCCCCCGTGTGTACCCTGCCTGAAATTTAGGAAGTATTTAGATTTTCTGGAATGTCCGGGAATCCATATCCCTGTTTTGCGCGGAATCGCCTTGTTCTGAATTTCCTCCGGATCGTCATTGGATCAGCTCATCTTCGGCCCACCCTGGGTCGGGTCGTCCTGCTCTTTCTGCTGGGCCAGTGGCCGTTCCCGTTCCTGCTGCCGTTCCTGCTCGCGCTGACGGTCCAGCGAGGCCGCCTGCGCCACGCTCTCCTGCAAGGAGGGCATGGATTCGGTCACGTCCACCGTCGCACGATAACCG
>JAISFF010000062.1 GCA_031263725.1 Lysobacteraceae bacterium
CGAACGGTTCTACAACGCACGGCGCCAGCACTCAACGCTGGGATACGTCAGCCCCATGCAGTTCGAGGCGGCGGCTTGTTAGGTTAAACAACTTGTCCGGAAAAATGGGGCAAGGCCACTGGCCCGGAAATCGGGGGAGCAGGTCACATATGCAAGTGGCATTGGAAGACGAGTGTGCGCAAAGCTTTACCCTGGTGAGTCAGCCTGTGTCAAAACTTTTGTCTGTGTGCCATCAGAACTTTTGTCTCCCTACACGGCATGCGAGCGCGGAAGCCGCCAAACGGAACGGCCCGGAACGATCCGGGCCGTTTCGCCGCTGCTTTTGGAGAAACCGTTTGCCGGTCAGTCCGGACGCGGCGTCGAGCCGGAACTCGGCGGCAGCAGCGGATATTCCACCTTTGGCTGGTCGCCGGTGAGCGTGCCGAGGAAGGAAGTGATCGCGCCGACATCTTCGGGGCTGAGTTTCTGGCCCAACTGAGCGTCGCTCATGACCGAGACGGCTTCGCTGAGATCCCAGATCTGGCCGCTGTGGAAGTACGGCGCGGTCAGGGCGATGTTGCGCAGCGGCGCGACGCGGAAGAAGTAATCGTCTTCCGCCTGCTTGGTGACGCCGGCGCGGCCGGTGTCTTCCGTTGGCAGGATCGACGGATGCGGCTTGTTGATCAGGCCGAACGGGAAGAAGGTCTGGCCACCGAGGTTCACGCCGGTGTGGCAGGTGATGCAGCCCTCTTCCATGAACAGCGACAGGCCTTGCAGCTCCTGTGCATTCATCGCGGTATCGCTGCCCTGCAGGAACTGGTCGAACTTGGAGTTCGGCGTGATCAGCGTGGTCTCGAACGCCTCGATGGCGCGCGCGGCGTTGTCGAACGTGACCGGTTGCGGATCGCTGGGGAACGCCTGCCGGAACATGTCGGCGTAACCGGGAATGCTGCGCAGCGTGGATTCGACCAGCTCTTCGGTGCTGTTCATTTCCACCGGATTGACCAGCGGACCCTTGGCCTGCTCCTTCAGGTCGGCGGCGCGGCCGTCCCAGAACTGGGCGGCATTGAAGACGGCGTTGAGTACGGTGGGGGAATTGCGGTCGCCACGTTGCCAGTTGTGGCCGATCGACTTGGACGCGTTGTCGACGCCGGCGGTGCCCAGGTTATGGCAACTGTTGCAGCTGATGGTCTGGCTGCGGGAAAGGCGCGGATCGAAATACAGGGCCTTGCCGAGCGTGATCTGAGGTTGGCTGATGGCCTGGCCGCGAACTTCGGTGACGCTGCCGGGGATGGGCTGGAACAGGTTGACGGCCATTTCCCGCAGTTCCTGTGCTTTCTCCGCGACGGAGCTCGATTGGGCCATGACACTGGAAATGGCGACGGCGAGTCCCGCGCAGGCGAGAGTGACGACGAAACGCTTCATTTGGGTATACCCCTCGGTTTGGTTTCTTGAACTGATTCTTTGATTGGCGTTGATTATTCCAGATACCGTCAGGCGACTCTAATAGGCAGTGCTTTGTAAATACATAAGGCAAGGAAATCGATTCCATGGCATCGGATACGGATTGCCTAAACCGTCGCGCGAGCGCCGGGGGAGGTGGTTTCAGAGCAGCGCCTTGAGTCGATAAAGCGCTTCCAGTGCCTGCTTGGGCGTCAGTTCGTCGGGTTCGATGGCGGCCAGCGCTTCCTGCGCGGCCGAGGACGGTGCGGTGAACAGTCCGAACTGGCGCGGCTGGTCCAATGCCTGCGGCGTCATTTCCGAAGCATGGGTCTGGCCGCGCTGTTCGAGCTCGGCCAGACGCCGCCGCGCCTGTTGCAGGGCGGCCTTGGGCAGACCGGCCAGGGCCGCGACCTGGAGGCCGAAGCTGCGATTGGCCGCGCCTTCCTTGACCGAATGCATGAAGACCAGGGTTTCGCCGTGCTCGACCGCGTCCAGATGCACGTTGGCGATGCCGCTGCCGGGTTCGGCCAATGCGGTCAGCTCGAAATAGTGGGTGGCGAACAGGGTGTAGCAACGGTTGGTCGCGGCCAGATGGCGCGCGACCGCATCGGCCAGCGCCAGGCCGTCGTAGGTGGAGGTGCCGCGACCGATCTCGTCCATCAGCACCAGCGACTGCGAGGTGGCGTGATGCAGGATGTAGCTGGTTTCCGCCATTTCCACCATGAAGGTGGATTGTCCCTTGGCCAGATCGTCGCCGGCGCCGATGCGGGTCAGGATGCGGTCGATCGGGCCGATCGTCGCCTGGGCGGCGGGCACGAAGCTGCCGATGTGCGCCATCAGCGCGATCAGCGCGTTCTGGCGCATGTAGGTGGACTTGCCGCCCATGTTCGGTCCGGTGACGATCAGCATGCGCCGGTCTTCGCGCAGGTCCAGATCGTTCGGTTCGAAGGGTTCGTCGCGCACGGCCTCGACCACGGGATGCCGTCCGCGCTCGATGTACAGGCCGGGTTGCCGGGTAAGCGAGGGTTGCGACCAGTCCAGTTCCTTCGCGCGTCCGGCGAAGGCGGCCAGCACGTCGAGTTCGCTCAGGGCGTCGGCGCAGCGCTTGAGCGGTTCCAGGCGTTCACTGAGGCGATCGAGCAGGTTTTCGTAGAGGAATTTCTCGCGGCTCAGCGCGCGCTCGCGCGCCGACAGCACCTTGTCTTCAAAGGCCTTGAGTTCCTCGGTGATGTAGCGTTCGGCGTTGGTCAGCGTCTGCCGGCGGGTGTAGTGCACCGGTGCCTTGGCCGATTGTCCCTTGCTGATTTCGATGTAGTAGCCGTGCACGCGGTTGTAGCCGACCTTCAGCGTCGGGATGCCGCTGCTTTCGCGCTCGCGCAGTTCCAGGTCGATCAGGAACTGGTCGGCATTGGTGGAAAGCTGGCGCAGTTCGTCCAGTTCGGCGTCGTAGCCGATGGCGATGACGCCGGGATCACTGAGCTTGAGCGGCGGCTGCTCGGCGACGGCGGCCCGCAGCAGGGCCGCCGTGTCGTCGTGTTCGCCGAGTTCGGCGGCCAGCGACTTCAGCCGTGGCGAATCCAGCGGTGAAAGGAGGCCGGCGATCACCGGCAGCGAGGCCAGACTGTCGCGCAGTGTTGACAGATCGCGCGGACGCGCCGAACGCAATGCCACGCGGGTCAGGATGCGCTCCAGGTCGCCCAGGCCGCGGAAGGTTTCGCGTATGTCGGCATCGACGCTGGTCTCGATCAGCGTCGCGACCGCGTGGTGTCGCTGGACAACGGTGTGCTGATTGCGCAGCGGCCGGTGCAGCCAACGCCGCAGCAGGCGCCCGCCCATCGGCGTGACCGTGGTGTCGAGTACGCCGAGCAGCGTATTGCGGGTGTCACCATCGATACGCGTGTCCAGTTCCAGATGGCGACGGGTCGCGGCGTTCATGGCGATGGCGTCGCCGGCGGTCTCCACCGCGATCGAGGTCAGGTGCGGCAATTGCTGCTTCTGGGTTTCCTCGACATAGCCGAGCAACGCGCCGGCCGCGGCGGTGGCCAGAGGTTTGTCCTCGATACCGAAACCGGTCAGGTCGTGCAGGCGGAAGAACTTGAGCAACTGCCGGCGGCCGCTGTCCGGATCGAACAGCCAGGGCGCGCGCCGCCGGACCGCGCCACGCTCGGCGACGAATGCCGGCCAGCCCTCCTCGTCGGGGATCAGCAGTTCGGCCGGTTCCAATCTGGCCAGTTCCGCTTCCAGCGCATCGTCGTTCTCGACCTGGTTGACCAGGAAGCGGCCGCCGGCCAGGTCGGCCCAGGCCAGCCCGTAGCCATGTTTGCCGCCGCGCGCCACGGCCATCAGCAGGGTATCGCGGCGTTCGTCCAGGAAGGCCTCGTCGGTGACGGTGCCCGGGGTGACGATGCGAATCACCTTGCGTTCGACCAGGCCCTTGGCCAGCGCCGGATCGCCGATCTGCTCGCAGATCGCCACCGATTCGCCCAGCGCCACCAGGCGCGCCAGATAGCTCTCGTATGCGTGCGCCGGTACGCCCGCCATCGGGATCGGCTGGCCGGCCGACTGGCCGCGCTGGGTCAGGGTGATGTCCAGCAATCGCGCCGCCTTGCGCGCATCGTCGTAGAACAGCTCGTAGAAATCTCCCATGCGGAAGAACACCAGCAGATCCGGATGTTCCGATTTCGCCGCGAAATACTGCTTCATCAGCGGCGTGTGCTCGGCGGCCTTGGCGGATGCGCTTTGGTTCATCGATATGGGTCTGTCGCGGATAGCGGAAGGCGGGTTGGACATCTTATATAAAAATGCTGGTCGGCTTTCGATAGGAATTACGCTTGGCTATCGGTCGGTGAAGCACGGAGATGCGCATCGCCGCTATCCCGGCGACGATGCGAACCGGGTCATGTCGCATCCGGCGGCGGGACCGATCCGGCTCTTGTGGACTGGCGGGAAACAGCTGCCTTCGCGACGAAAGCGAAGGCTGTCGCGTGGCACAGGCGCGTGAGGCGGAGCTTGGTGGCGAGCGATTGCCTGACAACCAAGTGATGGATGCCTTGCGCCGATATGCGGTGGCGGTGTCCCCGACGCACAAGGGCGACCGCTGGGAGCTGGCGCGTCTGAAGTCGATCGTGCATGATCCGTTGGCAGATGCTCGGTTGCCATCGGTCACGGCAACGTACACTGGGGTGTCATCGGAAACGGTACGGCGGGAAATGACGTTGCTTCAGTCTGTCCTCGGCGTCAGCCAGGCGGAAATGAGGATGGTTGCGCGTTGACCCATTTCAGCCGTGAAACGTCCGCCCGCGCGCCTGGGCCGGCGAAGGCGTATTACATAGGACGCGATCGATCGCATCACGCTGGCGCTAGGATATGACGGTGGCGAGCCTGAAACCGTAGCGATAACGGATGGCGCTATGGCGTGAGAGCCACTGTGGAAGAGAGTCGGCGGCGGGGGCCGGGCCGGCATGGAAACAGAAAACGTGTCATGAGTCATTGTTCTTCTTTCATTATCGGGAGACGCCGTGATGCAGTATCGCCGCCTTGGAGCCTCGGGCTTGCAGTTGTCCGCGCTGTCGTTCGGAGCATGGCTCACGTTCGGCAGGCAGATCGATCGCGATCGGGCACGCGAGCTGATCGCGGTGGCCTGGGACCATGGAATCAACTTTTTCGACAATGCCGAAGCCTATGCCAACGGCCAGGCCGAGCAGGTGATGGGCGATGTCATCGCTGACCTGAGGCTGCCGCGCGATGGGTTCTGTGTTTCCAGCAAGGTGATGTTCGGTTCGGCGGAAAATCCGTGCCCGACTCAGCGCGGCCTGTCGCGCAAGCATGTCATCGAGGCCTGCAATGCGGCATTGAAGCGCCTGCGGGTGGATCACCTCGATCTGTATTTCTGCCATCGCCCGGATCCGGATACGCCGGTTGCGGAAACGGTGGCGGCGATGGATACCTTGGTGCGGCAGGGCAAGGTGCTTTACTGGGGCACTTCCGAATGGCCCGCGCAGATGATCCAGAAAGCGGTACGGATAGCGCATGAGCGGTATTTCCAGCCACCAAGCATGGAGCAGCCGCAATACAACCTGCTGTGCCGGGAGCGGGTCGAAATCGAATACGAACCGTTGTACGCCGGGTTGGGACTGGGCACGACGATCTGGTCGCCGTTGGCTTCCGGCGTGCTGACCGGCAAATATGGCAAGGGGTTTCCCGAAGACACCCGGTTGGGACGATCGCCGTCCGAAGTCGTGAAGCGGCAGGCTCTCGGGCGGCCCGATGAGCGACGGCTGGAGCGGGTCGGGCATTTTGTCTCCATTGCGGTCGAACTGGGGGAGAAGCCCGCGGCGCTGGCAATCGCATGGTGCCTGCGCAATCCCAATGTGTCATCGGTGATCCTGGGGGCCAGCAAGACGGAACAGTTGCTGGAAAACCTGCAGGCCCTCGACCTGGCGAAGCGTTATGACGACTCCGTATGGCAACGCGTGGAAGCAGCGTTCAAGTAGATGAGCCATCGGAGAGGATGGGTATCGACTCCTGAAGCCAGCGGTTTCGTGGATTCCAACTGGTTGAATCATCCGGAGTTTTAGGGATGACAAGGTTCGTTCGGGTCATTTAATTGGTTAAATAAATCAATTTATCAATATAAATATATAAATTGAATTGAAATAGGGAATTTTCGATATTGATTAGCAAATGAGATTGATTATCATTTGGGCGCACACCAACCAATTCTGGAGTCAGCTCATGACAGTTCACGCGCTCACTTTGCCTTCGTTCCAGCCGTCCGTTTTCGAGAGTTCCGCTGCATTGCCGCCCGCTGGAGCGGGAGTCGCCATTCTGGACAGCGAGCAGTTGCTCAAAGGCCATCGGGAAATCCTCATCCGGCACGGCGATCGCGTCTATCACCTGCGGCACACCCGCAACGACAAGCTGATCCTGACCAAGTAATTAGCCGCAAATCTTCAGATATTCAGGAGAGAGCCGATGCTTGGCCTGGTTGCTTCCTCGGGTTGGATTTCCGCTGGAATGGCGAATGCTCCGCTGCCGCACCCGCGACAGCTGTCCGAGCTGGGAGCCGTGCTTTGCTGTTACCGCCGCCGCTGGGGCAATGAGCTGGCGGGATGGGACAGGGCGGTCCGCGCCCAGGTCCGGGCCGATGATGAACAAGGAACGCCGGAGTGCCTTTTGTTCTTCGATCAATCCGGACATTGCTGCTGGCGCCTCTACCTGTTGCCGGATACCGATTTCCTGGCTTGGGACGCACTTGTTTCGGGGTTGCCGACGGTCTCGTCCCGACCGGCGAAGGGGTTGGGGCGCTGGTGGCGGAAAATATGCGATGCCTGGCATGACGGTCGTTGGGACAACTGCATAGTGCGATTGCACGACCATTCCGGCTCGAACGGTGGATGCATGTTGGCGGCGAGCCTGGGCCGGATATCGGTGCTGGGCATGAAGACGGCGCGGAGGATTCTCAGGATGGAACGGCTGGGGACACGGTCGGCGGGCATGGCGGAAGACGATGCGGCATCCGGATTCGCCTTGGGCCGAATCTGACGGGTACGTCCGGGCGGCTTGTACCTTTGTTTTCCATCCGCATGATTTTCCCGTACGGTATGGTCGGGTTAGATCAACATATGGGAGAACATGATGAAACTGATGATCATCGTGGCATCGTTCGGCTTCATGGTCACGGCACAGGCATTGGCTCAGCCGGGCATCGACGCGCAGCAGCGGGATCGGCAGAGCATCCTGGCCTTGCAGGGTGAGTACGGCGTCGATTCCAGCTACGAAGAAACAGTGTTGCTGAAGCCCGGCTACGACCGCGCGGCGCCTCAGCGCGAGCGCGGGAGCGAGTGGATCGCGGTGGCGGAAGACCGACCGACCCGGGTCGTGTTGCAGCATCTGCATGTCGATGACGGTGGCGTCGTCAGCAAGGGCGAACGCGAAGACTGGGATTACGAAGCGGGGCAGCAGTTCGAATACTCCGCGGAACGGACCTGGCGGACACAGGCAGTTCCAGCGGACAAGAGCCAGGGCAGCTGGACACGATGCGTCTATGACGCTGCCGAGGTGCCGCTCCATTGCAGTGTCGGACGCTGGAATTACAACAACGGCATAGCGACCTGGACCGGCGATGTCAGCTGGCGTCCGTTGCCGGCACGTGATGCCGGCCGCAGCGACTACAACGCATTGCGCGTATTGAATCGTTACACGCTGACGCCGAGTGGCTGGACGCACGAGCAGTTCAATGCCAAGGTACTGCGCAGGCTCGATGGCGGCCAGGAGGAAATCGCCCGCGAGTTCGGCTTGACGGATTACCGCAAGGCCGATTCGGCCGCTTTCAGCGCGGCTCGCGCTTATTGGGATGCGACCCAAGGCTACTGGGCGCAAGTCCGGGCACGGTGGAGCACGCTGTTGTCGCAGCCGCCGGGCGTGCGGTTGAAGTCGGCGAGAGATGCGGCGGCGTTGGCGGCGGCCTTGTCGCGGCAGGCCGATCAGGTGCGTCAAGGGAAGACGGTGGGCGAGCGTGATATCAATCGGGAGCTGGGCCGGCGAGTGGAGACCGTTTCCGCGTCGAGGCGCAGACGGTGAACGCATCATCTATCCACCCGCCTGCTTCCGCTGCGACGTCCGCGCTGGTTCGCGTGCCGATTCGTGGAGTGGGTGTCAGGGTCCGAGTACGCGAAGCAGATTGTCGCGTGCCTGGGCTTCTGCCTTGACTTCATAGATGGCGTCGTGGAACCACAGCGCCATTTCCACTTCGGCCGGATGTTCGGCCAATTGTCGGGTGGCTGCCTGCATGTCCATGCATTCGCTCAGATGCTGGCGCGTGTGGTAATGGCGTTGCGGTTCCGCATAGGCATCAAGCAACTGTTTCAGCTGTATCGGCGATGCCGGGACGCCCAGGCCGATGCAGGCGGATTGCCATGATGCAGGCAGGTCAACGGACATCGAGTCGCCTTTCGTGGAGGAAGCGAAGACCGGTCAGGGCAGGCCGCACCGGAAGCGAAAGCCACATGTGCCGGCGGAAAAATCGCCGACACGCGTGGCGGACCGCCCCGAATGTCATGAAGCAAGCAGTTTCTCGAATGCACTGTCTTCCGGTTCGAGGCGGTGGCGCGCCAGGATTTCCCGCAACGGCGCCAGCGTGGATTCCGCGTCTTCGCCGATGCGTCTGCACTCGTGGATCAGGAGCTCGGCTTCGTCGGCACGATCCAGCAGGAACAGGGCATACCCGATGCCGCCATAAGCACTGGCCGGCCGCTGGTCGAGGTGGATGCCGGTGGATTTCTCCAGGCTGGTGATGGCGCGGCCAAGACACTCGTGCCTGAGGGTCGGATGCACCCATTCGCGCTTGCCCAGCAGTATCTGGATCAGGCCGATGGCCAGGTGCGAGGAAGCCAGCATCTTGCGAACCTGCGCAGAGGCATCGCGACCGAATTCATCGATCAGGGTTCGGTAGGTATCGATCGATTCTTCCAGCCGATTGGCCTGGTTCAGCGCGGTCGCCTTGTTGAAGAAGGCCTTGGCCACACGCTCGCGGACGACGGGATCGTCATCGCCGTCGAACCGGTCGATCAGTGCCTGGAAACTGGCAATGGCCTCGGCCGGCTCGTCCATTCCCGCCAGCAGCGTTCCCATGTTGAGCATGCCCATCGCCACTTGCTCGCGCAAGGGCGCTGCGGCTTCCTGCCCGAAGCGATCGATCAGTTGCCGGTACGCCCCGACCGCCTTGTGCAGGCGGTCCAGCTGGCTGAGGGCGACACCTTGGTTGAACAGTGCCGCCGCGACCTGTTCGCGGATGGCCGGCTTCCAGTCGCGCCCGAACTGGTCCACCAGTGCCTGGAAACTGGAGACAGCCGCTTCGGGCTGCCCGATTCTGCCCAGCAATGCGCCCTTGTACAGAATCGCCCTGGCCATGATTTCGCGGATCTCGGACTCGCGGCTCTGTCCGGATTGCTCAAGCAGCTTCTGGAAGCTCGCGATCGCCGCTTCCGGCTGCCCCATTTCATCGAGCCTGATGCCCTTGTTCAGCAGCGCCTCGGCGACCTGGAGGCGTGCCTCCAGCTGCCCGTCCTCGGCATGTGCGCGAATCACTTTGTCATGCGCTTCCATGGCATTGCGGGTCTGCTCGGCCAGACCCGTGTCATTGATCTGGCGTTGCGCGATACCCCGGTTGATGAAGGCCTTGGCAACCGTTTTGCGGATTTGCGGATCGGTATCCTGTCCGTAGTGTTCGATCAGGTGCTGATAGGCCGTGATTTCATGCTCGGGCTGTCCGAGTTTGCCGGCGGTCACGCCTTCGTTGAAGATCGAGCGGGCCACGACATCGCGAATCTCGGGCGCGGAATCGCTGCCGTATCGTTCAGCCACGGACTGATACATCCGCAATGCTTCCTCGTTCCGGCCCAGATGGCTGGTGCTGACCGCGACCTGGAACATCGCGTCGAGGACTTGTCGGCGAACCGAAGATTCCGGGTTCTGCTTGAACTGTTCGATCAATGCAAGGTAGGCGTCGATGGCCTGCTGGTGATGTCCTTCTCTGGCCATGGTGCCGGCTTCGGTTGATAGCGATTGTATGGATTCGGTTGTTTCGACTTTTCCCGGAACCGGCTCGCGTCCTGCAAGCCCAGCCTGACCCTGGGCCCATTCATGGTATTCCTGCGCGTACTCCGCCAGTTCGTTGCCGAACCGGCTGGAGGCGGGCTTCGTTTTCCGGGAAGCGGCGGAGAGCGGAGCGACGACAGACGCTTCTTCCTGCACGATTGCCGTCGTAAGCGGTTGCGGAGCCTCTTCCGCGACCGCGACGGCTGCTCCGAACCCGGTGACAGCCTGCTCTTCGGCCACGGGTATCGAATGAGGTTGTTCTTTCATCGGTTCCAGATCCGAATCCGTCTCCGCCTCATCCGGTTCGTCGAGTGGCGCTTCTTCCGTTAATGCATCCGTCGGCTCGACCCCGGTTTCCGATACGTCTTCGGTTTCCACGGCGGCATCGGATTCGATTCCGGGAACATCGGTCCGCTCTTCGGCAGACGCTTGCACACTCGGCAGCGGGGTGGCCGATTCGTCGCCGGTCGTTTGGATCGGAATGATCTCGGCCAGATGGTGGAGATGGACATAGGCACTGGAAGGAGGTTCCAGGCGCATCTCGGAATCGGCGGCTGCCACGGTCGCCGAGTCGATTTCTTCCATGTATTCCAGCGTTTCCCCGACGATGTCGCCGAAGGCATATCCCGATGCCGGTGGCGATGCGGCAGGCGCCTGCAATTGCACGGCGACGGATTCGTCTTGCCGTTCCGGGAAATCGGCGATATCGGGCTGAGAATCATCGGCGGTTTGCGGCAATGGACCCGACAAAGCATTCTCCGGTTCGATCACTGCCTCGAACGACGCCGGTTCCGGCATTTCGGATTCCGATGCCTCCTTGCGGACGTTCGATGCCGGATCGGGAGCCGGTTCGTCGGACCCGTCCGCTGTCTGTACGGATTCCAACGCCGCATCCGAATCCGCCAAAACGGCATGAATATCGGCTTTGTCTTCGGCCGACACGGTTTCTTCGGTGTTTTCCGATTGCCGTTCCGGCGGCGGAAATTCAGGTTTGTCGATGGATTTGTCGAATATGGCCTGACCCATGTGTTCGAACGCTTCCTCATCGGAATCGTTCGCGAAAGAATGCGGCTTATTTTCGGGGCGGCCGGGCGCATGGAGGACCTGTTCGTCGGTCGGGTTTTCCATCGTCCGCAGGTGCGCATCCGACTGCTCCCGCAACCAGGCGGTGGACAGGGCGGCGCTTGCCGCTTGCTTTTCGTCGGTGGCGATGCCGCTGGCGAAGGTCTTCTGGCCGATCAGGATGGCGGCTTCGTCGACATGGCGCGGTCCGGAAGGGGAAGCGGTTTCCACATCGTCGATGACGAAGGGGATTGCTTCGTCGTCACCGCCGGTCTCCATCCCGGCGTCCGTGCGAACGGGTGCGAAAGGCTCGACCGTTTCCACGGCGGGCGCGGATTCGACCAGTTTCCCGAGCGGGATGAAGGCCGAGTCGGCCGGGTTGGCGGTGGTGCTTTCCCTCTCGGAGATCTGCTGTTTGCGCAGGCTGATCAGCTCCTGCACGGTGTCGGAAAAGGAACGCTGTCTTTCCTCGGCCTCTTCCGGGTAGAAAATCTTGGCCAGTGTGCGTGCATTGTCCCAGTCAGCATCGGGGGATTCCGCGTTCCCGGCAGGTGTCGCATCCGCCGCGATTTCCTCCTCGGCAACGAAGGACGGGCCATCGGATTCGTCTGGAGCGGCTTCGGCTTCCGGGGCGATGGACGGCTCCAGCGCCTCATGCAGGCATTCTTCGGCCTCGAAGTGCGATCTGGCTTCCGTGATCGGTCCGGTCTCGGAGTCCTGCTCCGGTTCCGCGTCCAACTCGATCCGATGGGCCGGTTCGGTCTCGGCGACCGGTTCCACTGCGAGAGCGGTCTCTGTCTCG
Source organism: Lysobacteraceae bacterium (assembly GCA_031263725.1). Taxonomy (GTDB): domain Bacteria; phylum Pseudomonadota; class Gammaproteobacteria; order Xanthomonadales; family Xanthomonadaceae; genus JAITWM01. The sequence goes on from JAISFF010000062.1 coordinate 11,885, forward strand.
AATACCGGTTCGGTCTCGATGGCGGATGGTTCTTCGATAAGGTCTTTGACTTCGGCGTGTTCCTCGGCCGAATAATCGTATTGCTCGATCAATACGTCCGCGTCGCCGTTTCCAGAAGAATCGGGAAGGGTTTTTTCGAAGGCGGCTTCCTCATGCAGGCTTTCTTCGGGAACCGGTTCTTCGATGACGACTGCCGGGGCATCCTCGCCGATGAAGGAGGACGCGATGTCCGATGGGGATGGCGGGGGCGTTCCCGCGCCGATTTCGACAGGAATGTTGATCAGGCCGCGCAGCGCCTCGATCTCCCTGTACAGGTCATTGCTGTGGCGGAGCAACCATGCCTGCGCCCGCTTGTCGGCGCGGCGTACCCCGCACACATATGCGAGCACGCCGCTGCAGAGCGCCAGCAGGGCCAGCAGGCCGAGGGCCCGGATGCCGGTCTCGCGGATTTCCGTTTGGGAAGTCGTCTGCTGTGCGACCTTGCGGTCCAGTGCCTCGATCTTCTTGTCCTGCTCGTTGAGCCGGTTCGTGGCGGCTTCGCTCAAGGCATACAGATCCTTGTCCAGGGACTGTACCTGCGCGTTCAGTATTGCCTGGTTCATCGGGTCGGCAGGAGGAGAGGATGTTGCCGCGCTGCCATGTCTGGCGACCGTCTGCGCACCGGCGACGAAAGCAGGCGCAATGGCTGCCAACGCGATCAGGACAATGGCGAGAAACCGATGCATATCATTCCCCTTGTGTGTTTCAGCATGCGCAACATCAACGCGCACTATAAAGGGTTGGGGGGGATGCTGTCCCGCGTGGCGGGCGCTGGCGTTCGACATTCCGGGCGATATCCCTGGTTTGGGATCGATAAACACGATCGTCGCCGGAGCGGCGTCTTTCCCGGAAGGCAAGGTGGGGAGGCCATTCCGGCATTCCATATCCATATGGTTGAAAAGATGGTCGAAAGGGCGGCGTCACAGCCGTGTGACTTGCCTCTATACTGCGTTCATCGATTGAATCTGGAATACAGGAGGGGTGTCATGGGTGGATATTTTCTGGCTGTGGTCGTTCTGATCGCGGGCATTACCGTTTTTGCCAAGGCGGTCCGCATCGTGCCGCAGGGTTACGAGTGGACCGTCGAGAGATTCGGCAAATATACGCATACGATGAGTCCAGGCCTGCATGTTCTGATTCCGCTGGTACAGGACGTGGGCCGCAAGGTCAATATGATGGAACAGGTTCTGGACGTGCCGAGCCAAGACGTGATCACCAAGGACAACGCCGTGGTCAGAGTCGACGGCGTGGTCTTTTTCCAGGTGCTGGACGCGGCGTCGGCGGCCTACGAGGTATCCAATCTCGAAGTGGCCATGGTGGCCCTGGTGCAGACCAATATCCGTACGGTCATCGGTTCGATGGATCTGGACGAGTCGTTGAGCCAGCGCGAGACGATCAATGCCCAGTTGCTGGGAGTGGTCGACCATGCGACCAATCCCTGGGGTGTCAAGGTGACCCGCATTGAAATTCGCGATATCCAGCCGCCGCGCGACCTGGTGGATTCCATGGCCCGGCAGATGAAGGCCGAACGTGATCGGCGTGCGCAGATCCTTGAAGCCGAAGGCCATCGCCAGTCCGAAATCCTGCGTGCCGAAGGCGAAAAGCAGGCGGCGATCCTGCAGGCCGAGGGCCAGAAGGAAGCGACGTTCCGCGCGGCCGAAGCGCGCGAGCGCATGGCCGAGGCGGAAGCCAAGGCGACCGAGCTGGTATCCGAGGCCATCGCCAAGGGCGATGTGCAGGCGATCAACTACTTCATCGCACAGAAGTACGTCGAAGCATTCAGGGAGCTGGCGGTCGGTCCGAACCAGAAGTTCGTGCTGATGCCGATGGAAGCTTCCGGTGTGATCGGCTCGATCGCGGGCGTGGCCGAATTGGCCAAGGAAGCGCTCGGGAAGCAGCAACAGGCCGCTCCCCAGCGCACCGCTCCCCAGCCCCCGCCGTTCAGATGAGAGGATAGGTAGACATGCGCTTTGGACTGAATGCAGCAACGATCTGGGCGGCGATGGCGTTGATACTGATGGCCGCCGAGACCATGGCGCCCGGCGCCTTCATGTTGTGGATGGGCCTCGCTGCCGCCGCGGTATTCCTCGGGTTGCTGGTATGGCCGGATATGCCGCTGCTGGTGCAGACGGTCGCCTTCATCGTGCTGAGCTTCGTATCGATCCAGATCTACCGCGTATATGTCAGGCCGCGGATACGCAAGAGCGACAAGCCGCTGCTCAACCAGCGTGCCCAGCAACTGGTGGGACGCGTGTCGCCCTTGGACCAAGCGATCATCGACGGACAGGGCCGCCTGAAGCTGGACGACGCTTACTGGATGGTCACTGGCCCCGATCTTCCGGCGGGGGAGCGGGTGCGCGTGATTGCGGTGGAGGCCGACAACAAGACGCTGAAAGTGCAGCAGGTGGCCTGATGACATCTCCGCACCGTGCGTTTTCGCTGGCCGCGGCGACAACCGCCTGGACGCCGGTCGCTTCAAGACATTGCCACCGGCCAGTGTCGGTTGTGGCGATGTGGGCATGGATTTTCGAGTGTCCGTGCTCCGGTGTGTCGACACTTGCCGGGACGTGAGAGGCAGACGGTCATGCGTTCCGGGCCCATGTGGCGGGCGGGTCGGCTCTCTGCATGGGCGACCAGGCACGCATGATCGTAGTGAAAGGCGGACAGCAGGATTCCAGAAAAGCGGCAGATTGCCCGGTTGAAGCGCTGCCTCCGGACCAGGTCAGCTGCTTCAATGAAGGAATTGATGCCTGATCGATTTGCCCGGAACCTGCGGGATATATGATGCGATCCCCATGCCTTTGGGGTGAGCACGGACCACGGCGTCATCTGGGATAATGGCCGCTTCCTTACAGGAGTCCGCCATGACGCAGAAGACCATACTCAACGATACCCACCGCGCGCTCGGTGCCAAGATGGTGGATTTCGGTGGTTGGGATATGCCGATTCACTACGGTTCGCAGATCGAAGAGCACCACCAGGTCCGGCGCGATGCCGGGATGTTCGACGTCAGCCATATGACCGTGGTCGATCTGCACGGAGAACAGGCCCGCGCCTTTCTGCGCAAGTTGATGGCCAATTCGGTCGACAAGCTGAGGACGCCCGGCAAGGCGCTCTACACCTGCATGCTGGACGAACAGGGCGGCGTCATCGATGACCTCATCATCTATTGCCTGGATGAGACATTCTTCAGGCTGGTGGTCAATGCGGCGACCCGCGCAAAGGATCTGGCATGGCTGTGCCGGCATGCGGTGGCATTCTCGGTCGATGTCAGGCAGCGTTCCGACCTGGGCATCATCGCGGTACAGGGCCCCGGCGCCCGCGAAAAGGTGATTGGACTGTTGCGGGAAGAGAATCGCGCGGCGGCGGAGAAGCTCGGCAGGTTCAGCGGCATCGATGTGATATCCGCCGGTGGAGCGCCCTTGTTCCTGGCCCGCACCGGCTACACCGGAGAGGACGGTTTCGAAGTCATGCTGCCGCAGGAGCAGGTCGTGGCGTTCTGGAATGCTCTGCGGGAGCAGGGTGTGATGCCGATAGGCCTGGGCGCGCGCGACACGTTGCGCCTGGAGGCGGGCATGAACCTGTATGGCCAGGATATGGACGAAACCGTGACGCCCTATGCCGCCGCCCTCGGTTGGACCGTATCCCTGGATGAAGGCCGCGATTTCATCGGCCGTTCCGCGCTCGAAGCGCAACGCGCCGCTGGAACGGCGAAGCAACTGATCGGCGTGGTGATGGATGAGAAGGGCGTTCTGCGGCACGGGCAGAAGATTCTGGCCGCCACCGGGGAAGGCGAGGTACTGTCGGGTACGTTTTCCCCGACGCTGGGGAAGTCGATCGGTTTCGTACGCGTGCCGGCGGGTGAGCCGGGTGCGGTCCGGGTCGATATCCGCGGACGCGAGGTTCCGCTGCGCGTGGTCAAGTTCCCGTTCGTGCGCGAAGGCAAGGCGCAACCGGGAATACTGGAGTGACGTGGTTGCCGCGCGCGCATCGGTCCGTTCTCGGGCCTGTCCGCGCGGTTTTGTCCCATGGGTGAGTTGGTTAAACTCGCCCGGTTCTTTCATCCATCGATAACTATTTCGGAGTGAACACCATGAGTGAGATTCCTGGCGATCTTAAATTCCTCAAATCCCACGAGTGGGTACGTGTCGAAGGCAATGGCCGCGTGACCGTGGGTATCTCCGACCAGGCGCAGAGCCTGCTTGGCGATCTGGTCTATGTCGAACTGCCCAACGCGGGCGATCAGGTCGAGGCAGGCAATGCCGTGGCGGTGGTCGAGTCGGTCAAGGCCGCGTCCGACGTCTACGCGCCGGTCAGCGGTACGGTGGTGGAGGTCAACGTTGCGTTGTCCGACAAGCCGGAGACGATCAACGAGGATGCTTATGGCGAAGGCTGGCTGATGGTGATCGAGGTCGGCGAGCCGGATCAGTTGTCCGGGCTGCTGTCTCCCGACGAGTACGCCGAACTGCTGGAAGAAGAAGGTCATTGAGTTGCAAAGGCTGGCGCCGGAATGCCGTGCCGTTGCGCGGATGTCGTCGAAGCCCGCGCTTGTGCGGGCTTTTTTCGGCGCCGTCACGACATGCTCATCGGTTGCCGGACGATACCGCGGGTCGTCGTTTGCGATAGCGTCGAAGTCGCGTGATGAAAAACGAGTCGCGGACCGAACGAAGTTCCTCCCGAACGTCTCGGCTTCGACATCGAAAGCGATCGCGGCGAGTACGGAAGTCGTCCGCGGCACTGCAACCGGCAGCGAAAAAGTTTGCGCAATTCGGCCTGCACGGCGCGCAACGGCGACTCCCGAAACGTTAAATTTTTGCGTCGGCGAAGATCGTCCTTTAGCGCCCGTTGTCATTTCGGGAACAGGTCCTTGCACATGGTTCGAACAATCATGCAAGGAGAACAAAATGCAGAAAACATCTTGTTTTTAAGGGGAAAACAAAAAACATCATGGACATCCGCGTGCATGGAGCGTTCGTTTCCCCACCTCGACCGGCAGAGCGCTGCCGTTCGGGGAAAGGATGGAGCGAAAAAAAAGACACAAAGGTGTTGACACTTAAATCAACTGTGATTAGGTTTCGCCAAGCAGCCCATACTGCGGAAGCGAGTGAACAAGACAACGAAGACAACACGGAGAAAAACAGGCGCCCACCCGAGTTGCACTTCAAGGTGGATGCAGGACTCGCTTCCCTTCGAAAAACACCCCTCCGATTTCCTTTTCCGTTCGACTGCCGCATCCAGCGTGATGCCGGTGGCCGGACATCGTTTCCGGTCCGGGAGGATCGGGGACTCCCCGTGGCGCTCGTCGTTGCGGGTTTTGCATCTGGGCGTTTTACCCAATAGTCACTGACGAGGAGCCATACCATGGCAACGAAAAAAGCTGCGAAGAAAAAACCGGCCGCCAAGAAAGCGGTCAAAAAGGCCACCGCCAAGAAGGTTGTGGTGAAAAAGGTCGCCAAGAAGGCGGTGAAGAAGGCTGCTCCGAAGAAGGTTGTCAAGAAGACCGCCGCCAAGAAGACAGTGAAGAAGGCCGTCAAGAAGGCCGCTCCGAAGAAGGCAGTGAAGAAGGTCGTCAAGAAGAAGGCCGCTCCGAAGAAGGTTGCCAAGAAGGCGGCCCCGAAGAAGGCTGTCAAGAAGGTCGCCAAGAAGGCGGTGAGGAAGGTTGCCAAGAAGGCGGCCCCGAAAAAGGCTGCCGCCAAGAAGCCGGCCAAGAAGAAGGCTGCTTCCAGAAGGACCGCTCCGGTAGCGCTGCCGCCGACACCGGCACCGTTGCTGTAATAGCAAACGCCCCAATTGTTGGACCAATGACTTCCTTCCCGAAGCCCAGCGGGAAGGAAGTTTTTTTTTGCGCCGGATTCCGGTCCGCGTGACATGACCTGCCCGGCTCCGGTTGCGGAGCCGAAGTGGTCGGGACATCTGGTGGAACCGTGTGGACTACCTACCGTGGCGAAGCGTTGGCCCGTTCGGCCGATGCGCCTGCGTCTTCGACCCGTTTGCTGCCCTCGGCGAAGATCGGATCACTGCCGAAGCTGGCATCGACATCCAGCCACTGCTGTGGCGGCAGCCCCAACGCACGATCCATGATCGTGGGGACCAGCCCGGAGGGCAGGCCGCTTTCACTGTTCCAGAGAACGGCCACGGCGAGGTCGCGTTCGGGCAGCACCGCCACGATGCCGCGATAGCCTTGCACTGCGCCGGCATGGAATATCACTTGGTGGCCGGCGTAATCGAAGACCCGCCAACCAAGGGCATAGCTGGCCGAACCGATACGCTCCCGACGCCAGCCCGCCCGCATCTCGCCCGGCGTGGCGATGATGGGCGCATGCAGGGTCGCCAGCAGTGGCACCGGCAACACGTCGGGACGGTGTCCGGTCTGCGCTACCAGCCATTGCGCCATGTCGCTGATGCTGGCATTGACGCCAGCGGCGGGAGGCAGCCGGTAGTAGGTCGGCTTCGGCGTCACCGGAACCCAACCGTTGCGGCTGCGAATATGCGGTCGCGCCCATTCGGGGCTGCGCTCGATTCCATCCAGCCCCAGGCTGGCATCGTTCATTGCCAGCGGTTGGAAGATGCGGCGCTGCACTTCCTGTTCGTAGAAATGGCCGGAAGCGGCATAGACGACATCGCCGATCAGGCTGAAGGCGACATTCTGATAGGCATAGCACTCGCCGGGGGTGCAACTCATCGGTGCCGAAGCCAGTTTCTGGCTCACCTCGTAGTAGGTGGCGTTGGCTTCGATGTCGCGGTCGCAAGTGTTGGCGCGCAGTCCGACGCGGTGGCTCAGCAGGTCGGCGACACGCAGATGCTGGGTCGAGAAGGAATCGCTGAGCGTGAATCCGGGCACGTAATCGACGACCTTGCTGTCCCACCGCAGGCTGCCGTCATTGACCAGCAAGCCGGTCAGCGTGCCGGCGAAAGCCTTGGACAGCGAAGCCAGACGAAACACGGTATGGGAGTCGACCGCCTGCGGTGCGTTGACATCGGTGACACCATAGCCGCGCGCCGACAGCACGCGCCCATTCTGCACGATGGCCATCGCCAGGCCGGGGACACGCTGGCCGACCGTCAATTGCTCGGCCAGCGTTTCGAACGCGGATACATCGAATCCCCGCGCCGGCGACGACGACGCATTCGCGCCCTGAAAGGAAGTGCGATAGGGCAGCGGCTGGGTTGGACCTTCGAAACGTCGCAAGCTTGGCGCAACGGAACCGGCACCCGATTCCTGTGCGGTGGACGAGAGCGTCATTGTCAGCAATGCGGCCAACAATCCGGTACGGGCCGGCGCACAAAACGATATGCTGCGATTTCTCTTCATGGCGGCGGCGCGCTTGTGATGGAACAAGCGGATTCTAGCGTCGGCTTTCGTTGACAGACAAATCAAGGGAGGACGCAATGGACTCGATAGGGCCGGTCATGGTTGTGATCGTAGCGATCCGGGCGATCCTCCTCCTCCTCCAGCAACGCACGATCCCCGACAAGGCAGTCCAGACGCGCGGGTCTCAATCGGACGTGAGGCTGCTGGCAGCGGTACGTCATGCCTTAATTCACTGCCATGTTGATATCGGTGATGCACTCGAAATCAGGATACGAAACCGAGGCTGACATATTCACCTCGCCACCCCTGTAGTGATATAGCCTGTAATTTGGAGGATAGGTTCCCGGTGGTTTGGTAATTGCCCCTGAAATTTGGATGAATCGCTCCAATGGAAAGCATGGCGTTTTCGATACGGTGAAGTAAATTTTTCTGACATTGGTATTCAACCCTGACTCTTCCGGAATCCGATGGGATATCCAGGTGCTGGCGTTCAGCAGGATATAGCCATCAGCTAGCACTGCTTCACCTCCTGTATCCGGGGAAGAAAGCTCCCCATCGCGGAGATGGGTCGCATACTGCCGGTTCAAAAATACGGCCACCTGATCGAGACCGACACGGCCTTGCTGCACTGGCAGGCTCAATAGCTGCTCCAATTCAGGTGGATACTCCGTCATCGCAGGAGGCTTGGATTTGCCTGTCACCTCGGAACAGCCGCACAAAATCAATGCAAAGCATCCCCGTACGACCCAACGAAAACAGGAAAAAATCAGTGGGGAAGACATTGCACACCTTCTATCGACCTGATACGTTCGTCACGGAATCAGTACAGGAAGGGGCAGCGTATGTCAACGGGCACCGAACGGCAAAGAATACAGGAATCATTGTTGCAGAATGACGAATTTACCAATATGCCCGATGGGTTGCGCGAGGTCATCCTGAACTCACCCACCGCCAGCCGGCAGTTCGAGGCGTTCTTTTCCAAGGGAAGCATCATTCGTCCTGATCTGGGCGAAGAGTTGGCTCATTATCGTGGCATGGAACCGCCTCAAATCGTCGTCAACGATTTCAGCTACCGAGAGGCGCGCCTCCCTCATCGTGACGATATGCGTTCTCGCCTGTTCTCGATCATGGTGCATGAAATCGGTCATGACGCCATCGACCACGAAGCGCACCCGTTTCGTGGCAGCACAGAGGAAGAATACGTCGCCTACCGTGCTGAGCACGAAGCGATGGCAATCCAGAATACATTTGCGGGGTATCGTGTGTATTCGCGGTTTAGCGACAAAGGAAATTCTATGGTTGCTGTGACGGATAAGTCATTGCCCGTGGCCGCCGGAGCGGGAGCGACGGCGAGTGCGGGCAATGGTTTGTTGCTTGGTTCGTCTAGTGCTCCCCGTTGGAGCAATACGATTGAATATATTACCGATCATTCGCCGCGTATTCCCGCTATGCCTTGGAGCGCTCCTGTTTATGATGGTCGAGCTACTACGGTTGATCCTGCGGTATATTGCATGTCAGCGGGAGAAGGGGTTGATGCGCTTGGCACTTACCAAAGTGCATCATGTCGGTGCGTTACAGAGCAAGGAACGCCGTATCGTATCGATGATACGATGTGTTTTTATCTTGCGCGTCATGGTGCGCCGTATAATCCTTATAAACAGATGCTTCAAGATGGGGGGGCGTTTGGCGTCTGGTCCTGTTACTGCCGTAAGTTCGGAGGGGACGGGGAACAATGGGTGGGTGGTAAATTTCCCCGATGGAAAGGAGGGCGCTGCTTTATATTCATCCTTCAATTAATGACATTGAGGTTGATGAAATAGATGCATTCAAAATCTGGATATTTTACGTGGGCTGATGTATCTATTTCGGCTCCTCTATAGTTGTATATTTTATAATCAGATGTACTGTAGGCACCCGGGGGTTCTCCGTGTGCTCCTGAAATCTGGATGAATTGCTCTAATGTAAAACATGGTGTCTCTGAAATAGCGAGACTAATACTCGTAACCTCGGTCCCTACTTCCGGTCCTCCTGAAATGCGTTGAGGAATGCGAGTGCTGGCGTCTAGCAAGATATAACCATCAGCTAGAATTAATTTCCCTCCTGTATCCAGAGAAGAGATTCGCCCATTTTTGAAATGGGCCGCATATTGGTGATGCAAAAAATTGGCGACTTGATCGAATCCGGTTCGTCCTTGTTGGATGGGTAGGCTTATCAGTTGTTCCAGACCGGGTTCCGGCTTTTCGCCTGTAGAGAGAGTGGATTGGGCGGTTGTTCCGGCGCATCCACTTATGGCGAGCGTTATGGCACTCCATACGAACCAACAGGAATGTAGAACGTCTGGCGGGAGCAACATTGCGTATCCTTGTATCGACATGATAGGTTTACTGTGGGATTAGTATAGGAGTAGATAGATCATGTCAAGTGAAGTTGAACGGCAAAGAATACGGGAATCACTATTACAGAATAAACGATTCACTGATATGCCTTTGGGTCTACAGGAAGTTATCTTGAACTCTCCCACGGCCAGTCGTCAGTTCGAGACGTTCCTTTCCAAGGGGGGTATCATTGAGCCTGATTCAGTTGAAGAATTGGCTTATTATCGCGGCCTAGAGCCTCCAAGAATCGTTGTCAACAGGTTCAAATATGAACAGGCAATACTCCCTCACCGTGACGATATGCGCAGGAGCCTGTTCTCGATCATGGCGCATGAAATCGGCCATGACGCCATCGACTACGAAGCGCACCCGTTTCGTGGTAGCACAGAGGAAGAATACGTCGCCTACCGTGCCGAGCACGAAGCGATGGCAATCCAGAATACATTTCCCATTTTCAAGGAACTGTCCGCGACCATG
>JAISFF010000063.1 GCA_031263725.1 Lysobacteraceae bacterium
AAAGCTCCGGCAGAGAAGTGGATCGCCGTCTTCTACAGGCCCTATGGCGATCAGGAGCCTTCCTTCCGTGTCTATGTGGACACACAAGAGGCGTTGAATACTCCGATTGAAAAAGCTTATGAACGCTTGCAGGCGCAGGAATTGGAGCAGACGCGACAGCGGGCGCTTGAACAACACCAGCAGCAAGAGCAAAATCCTGTACATAAGGGGCCTACATTGTCATAGGGTTGACAGGAATCAGGGTTTGCTATGAATTTTTATCTTCATCTGTCGTAAAATAAATGGATTTTCAAGTATCTATTTATTTCATTGTCAATAATGCAATAATCATGCCAGTTATATTTTATTAATAATTTGTTTATATTTTATTCATGGAAAGAGAAAAGCCGCCATATTTGAACGATCCTCACAACAGATACAACGGCGGGAATCTGCACAGGATGTTCGTACATCGTCTTTGCCTGATGGGTATAGGTGCTTAGATGGGGTTGTTCTTAAACGGCTAGATGGGGGCGGGTGGGAGAACGTTTCGGGAGTGCGGTGTAGATGAGGGCGGGGTGTGGGGCCGTGGCCCCACGGTGACCGCTGTATCTGTGCATCCCCGTGCCTATGGTCATGATCGCGTGCGGTGTTCGGTAGGTGCAGGGGAAGTTGATCCCGCGCACCGATGACCGCTTTATGCGGCTGACTGTCGGCCTTTGTATTCGGCCAGTGACACGATCACGACCTTTACTAGTTGCCGCTCTTTGGCTTTTTTGCGTGATCGAGCTTTATCTCGTATGTCAGTGGCATCGGATCGCCAGATCAAGCCTGTAAGGCGCTCCGGGTTGATTCTGTGGCCGTGTGGTGATATCAGATCGCGTCCGGCGAGTCGCCAGCCAGCCCATGGTCCGGTTAGGTTGAGGTGGTTGCGAACGGTGCGGTCATGATGTGCGGCGGCGCAAGTATTGGGACAGGGCGTTCCTGTTGGCCAGCATGGCGGGCGGATGAGGTTATCGATGGCGGTCATGCTTCAAAAGCTCCTTGTTTTTTCGAGAGCCACCGATGTAGGGGCGATGTGATCCAAATCCAGAGGCTGCGCAGATGATGAGCCAAGCGCGTACAGCCAAGCGCGTACTGCTTGCCGTAATTTCGCATAATGTATATTATGTTATTTCAAAGCTGGTATGCAGCTTGCAAATCTGGCTCAACTGGCCAGACAAGACCTCTCTCGAGATTGCTGGTGTCTTGGCAGCGCATAAGCGCCCGCATACACGAATCAGGCGCTTGATGCCCAGCGCGAAATGGCCAGCCCGAGAACGGTCATGCTCAGCGAACCGATCAAGTGCAGCAACGTGGTTCCAAATGCCCATCCATAATTCTGCTGTTCCAGCATATGCACCACTTCGGAGGAGAATGTCGAAAAAGTAGTGAATGCGCCCAGCATTCCGGTAACGATGAACAGGCGCCATTCCGGCCCCCACTCCGGATGCTGGTTGAGCCAGCCGAGTGCCAGACCAACGCAGAGTCCACCGAAGACATTTGCGCACAGCGTTCCCAACGGAATTATCGAATGCATGGGATTGAGCCATTCGCTCAGCCCCCAACGGCCCCATGCGCCGATCGCCGCTCCTGCACCAATGACCAGCATTAAGCGAAACATGTTTTTGCCTCGATCCAATCAATTCATGGGAAAGGGGAAACAGGATATAGGCCGGTGCGACAGGCGCGTGATGAAACGCCGCCGGATCTATCGGTTCCGTTTCTTCGACAAGGCCTGTCGTCGCGCATCCCGCAACGCATCGAGTTTTTCCTTCAACTTTATTTCCATGCCACGGGTGACGGGCCGGTAATAGATCCGCTCTCCCATCGTATCGGGGAACCCGCTTTGGTCCAACGCGACACCGCCTTCGACATCCGGGTCGTACTGATAGCCCTGTGAATAGCCCAGTTCCTTCATCAGCTTGGTCGGCGCGTTGCGCAGATGCATCGGCACTTCCTGTGTCCCGTACTGCCGCACATCGGCCCTGGCTGCGCTGAAAGCGGTATAGCCGGCATTGGACTTTGCCGTGCTGGCCAGGTAGATCGCCAGTTGCGCGAGTGCCAGATCGCCTTCCGGGCTGCCGAGCCGATCGTAGGTATCCCAGGCATCGGCCGCCATCTGCAACGCACGCGGATCGGCCAGGCCGATGTCCTCCACCGCCATCCGGGTCATCCGCCGTGCCAGATAGATCGGATCGCAGCCGCCATCGAGCATGCGTGCCAGCCAGTACAGTGCGGCATCCGGATTGGAGCTGCGCACGCTCTTGTGCAACGCAGATATCTGGTCGTAGAACTGCTCGCCACCTTTGTCGAAACGCCGGGTGCGGTCGGCCAGCACCTGCATCAGGGTGCCTTCGGTGATTTCGCCGCCCTCGCCCGCTGCCAGCTCGGCGGCGATTTCCAGCAAGGTCAAGGCACGGCGGACATCGCCATCGGCGGCACTGGCAATCTCCTTCAGCGCATCGTTGGCAATGTGGATTTCCTGTTCTCCAAGCCCGCGCTCCTTATCGCCCAGGGCACGCTGCAGGGCCTGCATGATGTCATCGGCCGATACCGCCTCCATGACATGCACCCGGCACCGCGAAAGCAGCGCCGAATTCAGTTCGAACGACGGATTTTCAGTAGTGGCGCCGACAAAAATGATCGTGCCGCGCTCTATGTGCGGCAGGAAGGCATCCTGCTGCCCCTTGTTGAACCGGTGGACTTCGTCCACGAACAGCACGGTGTGGCGACCTTCCGCAAAACGCTGTGCCGCTTCGGCCAATACCTGGCGTACTTCGGGCAGGCCGCAGAGCACGGCCGAAATGGCGTGGAACTTGGCATTGGCGTATTGCGCCAGTAACAGTGCCAGTGTCGTCTTGCCGCAGCCCGGAGGCCCCCACAGCACCATGGAATGCACATGCCCGCTCTCGATGGCGCGGCGCAATGCCGAATCCGGCGTCAGCAGGCGCCGCTGCCCGACCATCTCATCCAGCGTCCGCGGACGTACCCGCTCGGCCAAGGGCCGCATCGCGGTGTGATCCACGTTCAGGAGATCGGAAGCGGTATCGGAGTAGGATTTCTTGGTTCTGGCCACTTGCCCATTCTAGCGAGCGGAAGCGCTCATTGCCCATCAACCACGTCCACGCCGGGGGCCGGCACGAACCGGAACCTGTCCGTGGCCAGCGCCGGATTGCGTTTCCACTGGCTGAAGTCGATCACCGATCGCTGTCCGATCGTATCGACGATTTCCATGCGGACCAGACCATCTGTATCGAAGCCGATCTTGGCGATCTCGAAGCTGGCTTCCGCATCGACCTTGGGCGTGATCGTCAGCCAGTCGAGACCGCCGCGTGGAGTTGCTTCCTCGCTGACATCGAACTGGCGCTCCAACTGGTCAGGATTGGTCAGCGCCGTCAGCGGTGTGCTGAAACTATCGCCTTCCTGCGAGCGGACCGTGACTTGTTGCAGATCCGGGTCGTAGATCCAGACCTTGCTGCCATCGGCGACGATCAACTGCGTATAGGGGCGTACGTATTCCCATCGGAACTGTTTCGGCGAGGACAGGGCCATATGCCCGCTGGACGTTTCCTTGAGCCGGCCGCCATCGTCGAAGACCTGCTGGCTGAATTCGCCCTCGAGCGTCCGCAAGCCATTGGTGAAGCTGCGCAGGTCCTCGCGCGCGCCGGCCATTGCGCTGCTCGACAGGAAGGATGCCAGGATCAGAACCAGAAAACGGGAGGTGGAAATCATGATGTGCGTCCCTAGAAATGGGGCAAGTGTGTCTCAACAAAACTGAACCGGCGGCCTGTCGTCCACGCCTCAGCGCCCTGCTCTCAGGGATGTCTGCATATGGCTCAGGTCGCCATAGAGTATCTGCCCGCGGAAGCCGCGCCGAACCGATTGGTAGAGGTCGCGGAATGCTGGATAGTCCTCCGGCCGGCACATATGCTCCTCGCCATGGACGGCATGCCCATGCAAGCGATGAGTGACGGTGACGGTCTGCCCTTGCCGGCTCCAGCGCGCCGAATATGCTCCCGCGCGGTTCTCGAACTGCGAATCCTTCGGTACAGCGATGATCGGCACGCCGTCCGGGAAAGTCAGGACATAGGTTTCCTCGCGCAGATCGTCGTTGCAGTAGAACGGAACCAGGTTCCGCTCCGAGGCGGTCGAGGCGTAGGCACGGCGCATGGAGTCCGCACCGGGAATGTCCGGCAGGGTCATGCCGCCGACCACATCGAAATCGACGTAATCGCTGGCCTGGAACTGGTAGGAGAACGAGAACGGGGCTTCCAGGTCCTGCGGATCGCCATGCAACGCGAGCCGGCCGTTTCCGTTGAAACCGGACACGGCCATGATGCTCTCCTCGATCCGGGCGCGATTCTGCGCATTGAGACCGGCGAACACGGACCGTTGCGCGACCTCGCCGCTGGGGCCGTTGTTCAGCCGGGTCTGTCCGGAAACATCGCCATCACGGACAAAATCGAACTTTACTTCAGCTTCGACGTAGTTGAGCCTGGAATCATCGGCCGGGGTGCGGGTGATCCTGCCATCGGCGGTATGCACGACGGGAGTGCCGAGGTCGCTGCCGGGCAACTGGCCAAAGCGGGCATAGGGACTGGTCGAGTCCAGGTACAGATCGAACTCGGGCAAATAGTTGATGGCGTGATTGAAGCGTTCCAGCAAAGCCACATTCGGCAGGTGCGGTCCGCTGTCGGCACCGATCAGCACCGGCGTGCTGGCGATGCCCTTGGCTGCCAGCATGGCTTCCAGGATCACCGTGTGATCCTTGCAGTCGCCATAGCGGTTGTCGAGGATGCTGTCGGCCGGGTTCGGTTCCAGTCCGCCGTTGCCCAGGTAGACCGCGACATAGCGGATGTTCTGCGCAACCCACTGATAGATCGCATCCGCTTGTTCACGTCTGCCTTCCATGCCTGCCGTGATTGCATCGGCCTGAGCCTGGATCTTCGGCGTCACCCTGGCAGCTTCGGCGGCTTTCGCTTGATAAGCGCGCCCGACCTGCGAATAGTCGGAGAAAGTACTGGCCATGATGACCGGGCTGTATTCCCAGGTCGCGGCGCTCCAGTTCTGGTTGGGCATGGGCTCGGGACGGCTGTAGCGCCATTCCCAACGCACCTTGCCGGCGGAGACGCGGGAACGCTCGCTGCCGCGCACGCCGCGGGTATACAGGTGGATCGGCAGGTTGGACGGTGCGGTCAGCGTGACTCGCGCATCCTCGAAGGCGAAGAACACGCTGAAGGTTTCCCACAGGCCGAAATAGCCAGGGAAATAAGGCGTCAATTGCTGGCGCTGGATGCGGTACACCAGCCGGTGCCCCGGAGCCAGGTTGGGAAACACGATGACTTTGACCTTGCGATCGGCATACATGGCGGCTGATGCGCTGGAATAGCTTTCCTGGGTGTAGATCTTGTCCTGCGGCACATCGTGCCGCTGGCCATCGGTGGTCAGCGTATAGGCTTCCAGCACCTCCAGCGTTTCCATCTTTTCGCTGTAGCTCAGTCGCACCTGGCTGAACTGATCGACACCGCTCTTGGTATCGATGCGGATCTCGTATTCGTCGGTTTCGCTGCTGGTGGCATCCGCATTGACGACATAGTCGGCACGATAACGGACGAAACTGAAATTGTGACTGGCTTCTGCAGGCCCTCCTCCGACCGTGCTGGCCGCTTCCTCCTGCGAGATCGGCGGCACCGTCGCTTGCCCTGCCACGGCATCGGACATCAGAAAAGGCAGCGCAATTCCTGCAAGCAATATCAATATCCGCTGTCGCATAATGACTCCTGAGCAAATGGATTCCTGTTCGAAAACTTGCGTGTGACAGCTTCAATCCGATGGCGGCGACGGTGCCAGCACCGTACGGTCGCCATTGTGCTCGGAACGGCTGACAATGCCTGCGGCTTCCATCGCTTCGACCAGGCGGGCCGCCCGGTTGTAGCCGATCTTCAACCGCCGCTGCACGCCCGAGATCGACGCACGCCGTGTCTCGGTCACGATGCGTACCGCTTCATCGTACAGAGGATCGGATTCGTCGTCACCGGCGCTGTTTTCTGGCAGGCCGGTGGGACCGATGGCGACGCCATCGCCGAGCATCTGCACATCTTCCAGCACACCCTTGATGTAATCGGCGCGGCCGCTGGCTTTCAGGTGTTCGACCACACGGTGTACTTCGTCGTCACTGACGAAAGCGCCGTGAATGCGCTCGGGCATCGCGGTTCCCGGCGGCAGATACAGCATGTCGCCGTGGCCGAGCAGAGTCTCCGCCCCGGACTGATCGAGAATGGTGCGCGAATCGATCTTGCTTGACACTTGGAACGCGATGCGTGTCGGGATATTGGCCTTGATCAACCCGGTGATGACATCCACCGAAGGCCGCTGTGTGGCCAGGATCAAGTGGATACCGGCGGCGCGCGCCTTCTGCGCCAGGCGCGCGATCAATTCTTCGACCTTCTTGCCGACGATCATCATCATGTCGGCGAATTCGTCGATGATGACCACGATATACGGCAACGGTTCCAGCGGCCTCGGCGCCTCGTCCAGCGCGGGACCGGGCTTGAACAACGGGTCCATCAGCGGTTCGCCGGAGTCCTGCGCTTCGCGCACTTTCTTGTTGAACCCCGCCAGATTGCGCACGCCGACCATGCTCATCAGCTTGTAGCGGCGCTCCATCTCCGCCACGCACCAGCGCAGGCCGTTGGCGGCTTCCTTCATGTCCGTCACCACTGGCGCCAGCAGATGTGGAATGTCCTGATAGACGGACAGCTCCAGCATCTTGGGATCGATCATCAGCATCCGCACTTCCACCGGAGTCGCCTTGTAAAGCAGGCTGAGCACCATGGCATTGACGGCCACCGACTTGCCGGAGCCTGTGGTGCCGGCCACCAGCAGATGCGGCATCCGGCCCAGATCGGCCACCGTCGGCCGTCCGGCAATGTCCTTGCCCAGGGCCAGAGTCAGCGCGCTGGAGGCGCGGTCGTATTCCTTGGAGCGCAGCAGCTCGCTGAGATAGATCATCTCGCGGCTGGTATTGGGGATTTCCAGGCCGACCACGGTCTTGCCCGGAATCACGTCCACCACGCGGACCGATTTCACCGACAGGCCCCGCGCCAGATCCTTGTCCAGCGACGAAATCTGGCTGACCTTGATTCCCGGTGCCGGTTCCAGCTCGAAACGGGTGATCACCGGACCCGGATAGGCGCCGACCACCTGGGTCTCGATGCGGAAATCGCGCAATTTGAATTCGATCTGCCGGGACAGCGTCTCCAGCGTCTCTTCCGAATAGCTCTTCGGCTGTGGCTTGGGATCGTCCAGCAGTGCCAGCGGCGGCAGATCCGAACCGTCCTCCCCCACTCCCTGAAACAGCGGAATCTGCTGTTCGCGCTTGGCCCGCTCGCTTTTCTCGATCACCGGCGCCGATGGCGGCCCGATCCGGACCGGCTCGCGTTTGGCCTGACGCACGGCATCGGTCTTGCGCACGGTCTCGCGCTCTTCGCGCATGTTCCACGCCTGTTGCCAGGCCGTGGCTGCCTGGGTTTTGCGGCGCATCAGTTCCGGCAGGCGCAACACCCAGCCACCGATGTGTTCCATCACCTTGAGCCATGACAGGCCGGTCGCCAGCGTCACCGAAATCAGCAGCAACACGATCAGGAACAGGTTGGCCCCGACTGCGCCGAAGCCATGTTGCAGCGAGTTGCCGACCAGATGGCCGAGGATGCCGCCGCCACTTTCGCCAAAACCGGTGGCATGCGGAATGCGGATCGCCAGCAGGCCCGCGACTGCCACCAGCAGTCCGGCCATGCCGACCAGCCTCAATGCCGGGCCCAGTTCGTCCTCCTCGCCCACGCCAAACAGCGCGACCCAGACGATCGCCCCGAGAATGAAGGGCAGCAGATAGGCGCCGTAGCCGCAGAGTTGCAGCAATACATCGGACAGCCATGCGCCGATCCAGCCACCGGTGTTCTGGAGCGGTGCCACCAGACTGCCGCTGCGCGCCCAGCCGGGATCCGATGGCGAGTAGGTGAGCAAGCTGACCAGCAGATACAGCAGGAATGGCACGCTGACGATCAGCGCCAGATCGCGCCACAGGCGCTGTCGTCCGGGCTTGGCCGGCACGCTTTCCTGCGTTGCCTTGCTGTCTCCCCGTGTAGCGCGGGGATTGGTTGATCTTTCTTTTGCCACCTTCAGCCAGACCTTTGAAATGAAAACAAGAATGCTCTGTTAGTCATTGATGGTAAACAAAAAAATCGCATGCCGCACTAACAATTCCTGGATCGTCGAAATACTGGTCGGCAACTGGCGGGCCAATGAAAACCCGTGAGGACCCGTCGAAAGCGGGAGGCATCGCGTGCGCTTGCGGAGGATTCGCCCGTGCCACCGGCCGAGGTGTCATTGTGCTTGGATGCGTTCTGGTCGCCAAGCGATGACGTTCCATTGTATGAGACATTGGAACCATCCACGCCGGCCCCAGACATTGGGAAGCGCTTTTCCATCATCGTTACAATACGATGCCAAACTCCCCATTGATGAATCCCATACCATGACCATTCGCCATAGTCGTTTGTTGATACTCGGTTCCGGCCCCGCCGGCTGGACCGCCGCTGTTTATGCCGCCCGCGCCAATCTCAGCCCGGTGGTCATCACTGGCATGCAGCAAGGCGGACAGTTGATGACCACCACCGAGGTGGACAACTGGCCCGGTGGCCCGGAAAATCTGATGGGGCCGGATCTGATGGCGCAGATGCAGGCCCATGCCGAGCGTTTCAATACCGAAGTCATCTTCGACCATATCCACATGGCCGACCTGTCCAAGCGCCCTTTCAGACTGCTCGGCGACAACGGCGAGTACACCTGCGATGCTCTGATCATCGCCACCGGCGCCACCGCGAAGTACCTGGGCATCCCTTCGGAAGCGACCTTCAAGGGCCGTGGCGTGTCGGCCTGCGCCACCTGCGACGGGTTTTTCTACAAGGAACAGGATGTGGCCGTGGTCGGCGGCGGCAACACCGCCGTCGAGGAGGCGCTCTACCTGTCGCATATCGCCCGCAAGGTCTATCTGGTCCACCGTCGCGACACGCTGCGCGCCGAAAAGATCATGCAGGAGAAATTGCTGGCGCGCATCGAGGCCGGCAAGATCGAGCCGATCTGGCGCCACACCGTGGAAGAGGTCCTCGGCAACGAGGCCGGCGTCACCGGCCTGAGGCTGAAGTCCACGCAGACCGGCGCCGAACGTCGGCTGGACGTGCATGGATTCTTCGTGGCCATCGGCCATCACCCCAATACCTCCCTGTTCGAGGGGCAACTGGAGATGGACAAGGGCTATCTGAAGACTCGCTCAGGCCGCAACGGCAAGGTGACGCAGACTTCCGTCGAGGGCGTCTTCGCCGCAGGCGATGTCGCCGACCAGCACTATCGCCAGGCCATCACCTCGGCCGGGTTCGGTTGCATGGCCGCCCTGGATGCGGAACGCTTCCTGGACGAGAGCGCAGGCTGATCCGGATATTCGCGGAATCGCCGGGCGTTCCGAACAGGCTCGACGAACCTCGTGTTGCGCGGTTCTTTCCATCTCCACGGCATCTCGTTCAATCTTCACCATGTCTGCGTACCACCCGACATCATCGCTGCCCGACGGTCCGGTATGGCTGGACGCGTTGGCCGAGGTCCCGGCCGCAGTCTGGGATAGCCTGCATGATGGCCGCAACCCTTTCGTCTCTCATGCGTTTCTGGAAGGACTGGAGCGCACCGGCTGTCTGCGTCCCGCCTGGGGCTGGACACCCCGACATCTGACGTTGTGGGAACGCGGCGACCTGATCGGCGCAGTGCCGGGATACATCAAATCCAACTCCCACGGGGAGTTCGTATTCGACCATGCCTGGGCGCAGGCGTATGCGCACTATGGGCAGGAGTATTTCCCCAAGTGGCTGTGCGCCGTGCCCTACTCGCCGGTACCGGGTCCGCGACTGCTGGCCCGCGGCGACGAGGCTCGCCATCGCTTGCTGGACGCAATGGTCCAGATGACCTGTGAATCCGGCTATTCCTCCGCCCATGTCAATTTTCACCTTGCCGATGAGGACGACTGTTTCGGTATCGACTGGCTGGCCCGCACCGATGTGCAGTACCACTGGCGCAATCCGGGGAATTGGCGGACCTTCGAGGATTACCTGGCGGCGATGACCCATAGATATCGCAAGAACATCCGCCAGGAGCGGGCCAAGGTCGAACGATCAGGAGTCCGCTTCCGGATACTGCATGGCGATGAAGCCAGTACCGCGGACCTGGCGGCGATGTACGAGTTCTATCTGCAGACCTTCAACGAGTACGGCAATTCGCCGGCGCTCACCTTCGACTTCCTGTGCCATCTGGCCCAGGCCATGCCAAGGCAACTGGTGATCTTCCTGGCCAGGCAGGAGCAAAGGCCGATTGCCGGTTCGTGGTGCCTGCGTGGTGCGGATTGCCTGTATGGACGCTATTGGGGAGCGCTGGAGAATATTCCTGGACTGCATTTCGAAACCTGCTACTACCAAGGCATCGAATATTGCCTGCGGGAAGGATTGACCCGGTTCGAGCCGGGTGCGCAGGGCGAGCACAAGATCGCGCGAGGGTTCCTGCCGACGCTGGTGCGCAGCCGCCACTGGATCGCCGCTCCGGCATTCCGGCTCGCACTGGCGGCCGGGTGCCGGGAAGAAACCGCGGTCGTTCTGCGCTACGCGGATGCGGCGAAGCGCCACTCGCCTTTTCGCGACCCGGAAGTGGACAAGGACGATCATCCACCTGCCGGGCGCTGATTCCCCACGCAGGACCGGGTTGCCTACAATCCGCACATGCTCCGCCTCCCCCGATTGTCACCCAATCCGGATTCGCCATTTCCGTCGGTCGAGACCGCGCTGCGCGATCCGGACGGACTGCTGGCGATGGGCGGGGATCTTTCCCCTGCGCGGCTCATCAACGCATATGCGCACGGAATCTTCCCCTGGTTTTCGGAAGGCTATCCGATTCTGTGGTGGAGTCCGGACCCGAGGATGGTGTTCGATACCGGACGGTTCCGGCTGTCTTCGCGGATGCGCCGCAGCCTGCGTAACAGCGCCTGGCGGATTGCCGCCGATACGGCGTTCGAACAGGTCATCGCCGCTTGCGCCGAAATACCGAGGCCGGGCCAGGATGGAACCTGGATCAACGCGGCCATGCGCTCGGCCTATGCCGAACTGCACCGACGGGGTTACGCGCATTCGGTGGAAGTCTTTTCAGGCCCCAGGCTGGTGGGAGGCATCTATGGGGTCGCGATCGGGCAAATGTTCTTTGGTGAAAGCATGTTCAGTGCCGAATCCGGTGGCTCCAAGGTGGCGCTGGCCGCGTTATGCAGACAATTGAGGATATGGGGATGGCCATTGCTCGACGCCCAAGTGGAGAATCCGCACCTGCTCCGCCTGGGCGCCGAGCAATGGCCGAGATCATCGTTCATGCAGCGGGTGCGCGAGCAGATCGCGCTGCCACCTGGACCGGCAGTCTGGAGCCAGGCTTTCGGGCGTTTCGATGCGGTCGAATTGGCGGGAAGGCAATCCGGTTAAAACCGGCTTAACCGTTTTTTTGCATCTCATCGGAAAGGGGCGTAAAATTACCCGGTTGCATCCTTCTCCCGAGTGCTCAAACTGCATGTCGAAAGACGATTCCATTGAATTCGAGGGCAGCGTTGTCGAAACCTTGCCGAATACCACTTTCAGAGTCCGTCTCGAAAATGGTCATGAAATCATCGCTCATATCTCCGGACGTATGCGCAAGAACTACATCCGCATCCTGACAGGCGACAAGGTCAAGGTGGAAATGACGCCCTATGACCTGACCAAGGGTCGGATCACCTACCGAATGAAATAAAGCGCCGCTGGTGACGCATCCGTGATCGTCCGCCGTGCTTCCGTTCCGCCATTTCCGTCCAAGCCGGCTCCACGCCCGGCTTGTTGCGCCGCGCCATGCGACTATCACTGGCCGTCGATTGGATATAGAATCAGCCCCGGCTTTAGCCCAATCATTTTCAATGGTTGCAGCCTGCAGGGAGCCGGGTTTCGTCACCGGATTGCTCCGATTTCCAGCATATCGGTTTGTTCCCGGTTCCTCCGATTCTGTACGGACCAGGCACATGATCGCGACCTGATCGGACAATCCGGACTCGAACGAAAACTCGCACCCAAGGCATCATCGGGGGGGTATGAGGCCTGTCCTTCTTCTTCAATCGGAGTGCGAGAGAATCATGCAGAACAAATTCCATAAGCATCATGCGCTTGTCTTTTCGTTGCTTGTTGCCCTGGGTGCGGGAACGGTGCCGGGCAGCGGTCTGGCGCAGCAGGTGGCCACGGAGTCCGCCAGCAGAAGCCTGTCGGGCGAAATCACCAGCCGCAGCCCTCTGAACGCCAACGACGGCAGCCGTTATCAGCGGTTCACCGTCAACCTGCAGGCCAACACCGCGGTCCGCTTCACGCTGAACGGAGCGCTCGATGGCTCTTTCACCCTGCAGGACAGCAACGGGATGGTACTGGGCAGTTCCTTCAACAGTAGCAACAGCAATATTCTGGTGCAGGAGATTTCCACCGGTGGCCGCTATACCCTGAATGTCAGCGGCAAGAACCGGGACAGCTTTGGTCCTTTCTGGGTCGATATCGTCAACCTGGATGTCCGCAACAGCGGCGCCGTCAGTGTCGACAGCGAAATCACCGGCAGCCTGAGTTCCTCCTCGAGTTTCAATGCCTACACCTTCAACGTCACCGAGGAAGGCCGTTATCAAATCGACCTGATGTCCGATGATTTCGATGCCAAGCTGAAACTGACCGGCCAAGGCGTCGATCTCGAGGACGACGATGGCGGCGAAGAACGCAATTCCCGGATCACCATGTTCCTGCAACCAGGGACATATCAGGTCCGTGCCAGTGGCTACAGCAACAGCAGCCAAGGCATGTACACGCTCAAGATCATCTCGCGTCCGCTGCCGCCGGGCGTCTCTTTCCAGAATGGCGGCACGCTGACGCCGGGAACGGAGATCACCGGCCTGTATTCGGGCGGTTCGGCGCAGACCTATACCTTGAACGTGCCGCGCCGCTCGCTGGCGGTGATCGACATGAAGTCGGATGACTTCGACAGCTATCTGGAACTGCGCGGCAACGGCGTGAACATCACTGACGACGACGGCGGTGATTCGCTCAATGCCAAGATCGTCACTCCGCTCGATCCGGGCGCCTACACGATTCATGCCAGGAGCTTCAACAACGAGTCCGGCGGAGGCGGCATCTTCACTTTGAAGGCGGAGTTGGGCAGCGGCGTCATGCCGGCGGGCAGCCGGACCATCCAGCCGGGCTTCGCGTTGGCTGGCCAGGTTCCGTCGAGCGGTCGTGACACGATCGAACTGCGGGTCACCCGCGCTGCGGACTATACGATCGATCTGATCGCCCCGGGTTTCGACGCGTATCTGGAGCTGCAAGGCGAAGGCGTCAACGAAAGCAACGATGATGGCGGCAACAGTCTCAATGCCAGAATCTCCCGTTACCTGGAGCCGGGCCGCTACCGCCTGACCAGCCGTGCGTACAATTCCGAAGACCACGGCGGCTACACGCTGATCGTCTCCGAACCGGGTGGCCGCAACGACTGACCGCTTGGACCAGTCACCGTCGATTGATTGGCGGATGTAACACCGAAGAGCCGGAACCTCATCGTTCCGGCTCTTTTCTTTTCCGCGGCAACCAATCGGTATCGATCGCTCCCTGTCCCACGCATGGATGCAACAAGGGCCGGAACATCGGGTTCCGGCCCTTCGCATGTCATGTAACGGATGGGATCATTCGATCGTTGCCGGCAGCAGCTTTTCCGGTTCCGGCTGGGTGTTGACGGCCAGCTCGCCGTTTTCGATCGCCACCGCCACCCGGCCGCCATGCACCAGCTTGCCGAACAGCAACTCATCCGCCAGTGGACGCTTGATGCGATCCTGAATCAACCGCGCCATCGGACGCGCGCCCATCATGGGATCGAAACCGTTGCGAGCCAGCCATTCCCGCGCTTCCGGGGTGACCGACAGCGCCACCTGTTTCTCCTGCAACAGCGCTTCCAGTTCGATCAGGAACTTGTCCACGACCCGCAGGATGTGACCCATGCCGAGATCCTGGAATTGCACGATCGCGTCGAGGCGATTGCGGAATTCCGGGCTGAAACTGCGCCGGATGACCTCCATCGCATCGGTGGTGTGGTCCTGTTTGGTGAAGCCGATCGAACGCCTCGATGCCTGGCTGGCTCCCGCGTTGGTCGTCATCACCAGGATCACATTCTTGAAGTTCGCCTCCCGCCCATTGGTGTCGGTCAGCACGCCCCGGTCCATGATCTGCAACAGGATATTGAAGATATCCGGATGCGCTTTCTCGATCTCGTCCAGCAACAGCACGCAATGCGGCGTCTTGACGATCTTCTCGGTCAGAAGTCCGCCCTGGTCGAACCCGACATAACCCGGAGGCGCGCCGATCAGGCGGCTGACCGAATGCGGCTCCATGTATTCGCTCATGTCGAAGCGCACCAGTTCGATGCCCAGTTGCATCGCCAATTGTTTGGTGACCTCGGTCTTGCCCACGCCCGTCGGGCCGGCGAACAGGAAATTGCCGATCGGCTTCTCCGGATTGCCCAGGCCGGAACGCGCCAGCTTGATCGCCGCCGCCAGCGTCCCGATGGCCTGATCCTGGCCGAAGATCACCATTTTCAGGTTGCGCTCCAGATATTGCAGCACATCCTTGTCGGCGACGCTGACCTGCTTGGCCGGAATCCGCGCCATCTTCGCGACGATCGTCTCGATTTCCTCGGTATCGATCAGCGCCTTGCGCTGGTTTTCCGGCAACAGGCGCTGGCGTGCGCCCGCCTCGTCGATCACATCGATCGCCTTGTCGGGCAGCAGGCGGTCGTTGATGTGCTTGACCGACAGGTCCACCGCCGCCTGCAGCGCCTCGCTGGCATAAGTGACGCCGTGATGCTCCTCGTACCTGGGCTTGAGTCCCTGCAGGATCTGATAGGTCTCGCCCACGGAGGGTTCGACGACATCGATCTTCTGGAAGCGCCGCGCCAGGGCACGATCCTTCTCGAAGATGCCGCGATACTCCTGGAACGTGGTCGAGCCGATGCAGCGCAACTCGCCGGAGGTCAGCGCGGGCTTGATCAGGTTGCTGGCATCCATCGTGCCGCCGCTGGTCGATCCTGCACCGATGATGGTGTGGATCTCGTCGATGAACAGAATGGCATCCGGGATCTTGCGTATCGACGCGATCACGCCCTTCAGGCGCTTTTCGAAATCGCCGCGGTACTTGGTGCCAGCCACCAGGGCGCCCAGGTCGAGCGCATACAGCGTCGCGTCGGCCAGCACTTCCGGCACGTCGTTCTCGACGATCCGGCGCGCCAGACCTTCAGCGATCGCCGTCTTGCCGACACCGGGTTCGCCCACGTAGAGCGGGTTGTTCTTGCGCCGGCGGCACAACACCTGGATGGTGCGCTCGATCTCCTCAGCGCGTCCGACCAGGGGATCGATCCTGCCGGCCTTGGCCAGTTCGTTGAGATTGGTCGCGAACTCGGTCAACGGATCGCTCTTGCCTTCGCCTTCGATCCGGGTTTCGCCTGCACCCTGGGGCGAAGACTCCTGCTCATCCCCCATCCGGGCGACGCCATGCGATAGATAATTCACCACATCCAGGCGGGTGATGTCCTGCTGATTCAGGAAATACACCGCATGCGAATCCTTTTCTCCGAAGATGGCCACCAGGACGTTGGCGCCAGTGACCTCTTTGCGACCGGAGGACTGCACGTGATACACCGCGCGCTGCAGGACACGCTGGAACCCCAGCGTCGGCTGCGTATCGCGGCCGTCATCCTCGGCCAGGCGGGAAACGGATACTTCGATCGTCTGCTCCAGATCGTCGCGCAACTTGCCGGAATCGACACCGCAGGCCTTGAGCACGGCTTGCGTCGGGGCATTGTCTAGCAAGGCCAACAGCAGGTGCTCGACGGTCATGAATTCGTGCCGTGCTTCGCGTGCGCGCTTGTAGCACTGGCCGATGGTTTGTTCGAGATCTTTGCTGAACATGAAGGACTCCAAACACAGATACCCCCAATATGCGGTCATCCGGACGAATTTCCACAACCGGATTCATCGGCTGTATTCAGGTCCGTTGGCTCGATAGTGCCGTGTCCGATACGCAAAACCGCGTGAAGAAACGGCATGGCGCGAATCGGGCATGCACATATTTGCCATGACTGCGGATCCAATGCAAACACCACCGCATTCATGCCCCTGCGGCAATCGTCCGCCCGGGCCGGGAAGACCAGTCTGGAGACCGCCTTCGACCACGCTAGGCCTTTTCCATGATGCACAGCAACGGATGCTGGTTCATTCGCGCGAATTCGTTGACCTGGGCCACTTTGGATTCGGCGATCTCGCGGGTAAAAGTACCGCACACGCCGCGCCCGCGCGTGTGTACGTGCAGCATCACCTGAGTGGCCTGCTCCAGCAGCATGTTGAAGAACTGCTGCAACACCACGACCACGAAATCCATCGGCGTGTAATCGTCATTGAGCAACAGGACCTGGTACAGCGGCGGTGCCGCAAGTTCGGGCTTGCCTGGCGCTACGGCGACGCCATATTCGTGTTCGGAAGCATTTTGATGCGGGTTCGTCATGGCGGAATTATAGGGGTTGGACGGCGGCGGCCAGCTAACCGAAAATAACCCGATGGCTGCGGCTTCCCGCATCGCCACCGATCACCCAATATTGGGTTCCGTTTCCGGCAACACAACCATACCGTTCCCGATGACGATTCCTTTACGTAACTGGCAACCGCATGTCACGGTCGCAACCGTAGTTCCACAGGCGGAACGCCTGCTGATGGTCGAAGAATGGATCAATGGCGCCAAAGTGTTCAACCAGCCCGCGGGACATCTGGAAGCGGACGAGAACCTGATCGAAGCGGCCATTCGCGAGACGCGCGAGGAAACGGCGTGGGAGGTGCGGCCAACGGCATTGATCGGAGTCTACCACTGGACCACGGACAGCGGCATCACCTTCATTCGTTTCGCGTTCGCCGCCGATCCGATCGACCACTACCTTTCCCAGCCACTGGACGAAGGCATCCTGCGGGCGCTCTGGATGACACCTCGGGAACTCGAAGAAACCGCCTCGCGGCATCGCAGCCCCCAGGTCGCCAGGGTCGTTGCCGACTATCTGGATGGTCGCCGCCTGCCGCTCGATGCGCTGCATTACTGGTCATGAGCGGATCGAGGATCATGGTCGGCATGTCGGGCGGCGTCGATTCGTCGGTGGCCGCCCTGCTGCTGCTCGAACAGGGTGAATCGGTGTCCGGATTGTTCATGCAGAACTGGGACGACGACGGCAGTGGCGAATGCCGCTCCGAGGGCGACCGCCGCGATGCCGTGGCGGTATGCGGAAAGCTGGGCATCCCCTTCCATTTCCGCGACTTCTCCAGGGAATACTGGGAAGGCGTATTCGCGCACTTCCTGAGGGAATACGCGGCGGGCCGCACTCCGAACCCGGATGTGCTGTGCAATCGCGAGGTCAAGTTCAAGCATTTCCTGGATGCGGCACTGGAACTGGGAGCGGAACGCATCGCCACCGGCCACTATGCCCGCGTAGCCCGGGCAGGCCGCCGCTGGCGGCTGCTGCGCGGCATCGATCGCAACAAGGACCAGAGCTATTTTCTGCATTTGCTGGGACAGCGGCAGTTGGCCAGCACGCTGTTCCCGGTCGGCGAGTTGCCCAAGTCCCAGGTACGCCAGCTCGCGCTCGATGCGGGGTTGCCGGTTCACGCCAAAAAGGATTCCACTGGAATCTGCTTTATCGGCGAGCGCGACTTCCGGGAGTTCCTCGGCCAGTATCTGCCTGCGAAGAACGGCGAGATACGGGCCGTGGACGGCAGTTCCATCGGACAACACCCCGGCGTGTTCTACTTCACCCTGGGACAGAGGGAAGGTCTCGACATCGGTGGCGTACGCGGCCGCCCGGCCGCTCCCTGGTATGTGGTCGGCAAGGATGTATCGTGCAACATTCTGTATGTCGACCAGGATCGCGAAAGCCCCTGGCTGCTGTCGAGCCGGTTGACAACCGAAGCGATGCATTGGATCGACGGAGCAGCGCCGGCGCGCCGATTCGATTGCACCGCGCAGATCCGCTACCGGCAGACGGAAGAACCCTGCTCTGTCGAACAGCGTGACGACGGAAGCATTTCGGTACTCTTTGCCAGGCCGCAGCGCGCGGCGACACCGGGACAATCCGTGGTGCTGTACGACGGCCCCGTGTGCCTGGGCGGCGCGGTCATCATGGCGACCGATGCGCCTTCGGCCGGACATTTGAGACCGCAAATACTTCCGGCAGGTAGAATGAGCGCATGACTTCTTCCTACGATCATCGTGTTCTGGCGCTGGCTGGAATGGCCCAGGCGCTGCAACAGGTGCGACGCATCGCCGAAACCGGTCAATCCAATCTCGCTGCAAGCAAAACGGTCCTGGACAGCGTATTTCGCATTGATGCGGACTCGGTGACGGCGGTCTATGGCAGCGCCCAGGAGCTGGTTCCAGGCCTGCGTCTGCTGCGCGATTATTTCCAGGGGCATCTGGAAGACCCGACGCTTTCGCGGCTGGGATTCGCGGTGATCCAGTTGGAACGACGCTTCGTCGCCGACCAGCAGATGCTGACCACGGTGGGCAACAGCATCGTGGCGCTGGCGCCGCTGGCACACAACCAGGGCAGCATGCATCCGGACGTGCTGGCCAGCCTGGGCAAGCTGTACTCCGATACGCTCAGTCATTTGCGGCCCAGGATCATGGTGCAAGGCAATCCGCACTATCTGGGCCAGGCGAACGTCGTTTCCGAGGTGCGGGCCATGCTGCTCACTGCGGTCCGTTCAGCCGTGCTGTGGCGTCAACTGGGCGGCAGCCCCTGGCAGTTCCTGCTCGCGAAACGGGCGATGGCCAGTTCCGTCGAATATTACCTGGGCTGAGTCGACCGCTTCTTCACGTTGGGACCCGGAGCGCCCGACGCGCTCAACCGCGTATCAGTTCGGCGATCAGTTCCAACAAGCGGGCAGATGCGGCGGCGACATTGTCCAGTACTTCGGCCATGGTGATCTCGCCATTGTCTGCGCATCCGGCCGCCCAGTTGGCAACGATGGCCAGGCAGGCGTATTCGAGTCCCAGCTCGCGCGCAAGGCCGGCTTCGGGCATTCCCGTCATTCCGACCAGATCACAGCCATCGCGGCGCATGCGCGCGATCTCGGCGATGGTCTCCAGGCGCGGCCCCTGAGTCACGCCATAGCAACCGCCATCGACCAGATTCATCCCGGTCGCTTTCGCCGCCGCCAGTATCCTGTGCCGGAACAGCGGCGTGTACGGATGCGCAAAATCCACATGCAGCACATCGCTGCCCGACTCTTCGGCAAAGCTGGAGCTGCGTCCCCAGGTGTAGTCGATCAATTGGTCCGGGCAAGCCAGTTTCCGGGGACCGAAACGTTCGGTGATCCCGCCCACTGTGTTCAAGGCCAGCACTCGGCTGGCACCGAGCTGCTTCAAGGCATGCAGATTGGCCCGGTAGTTGACCTGGTGCGGCGGCAAGGAATGCCGCTCTCCATGGCGGGCAAGAAACGCGACGCGCTGCCCTTGCAGCAACCCGGTCCGCACCGGGCCGGAAGGCGATCCGTAAGGCGTGTCGATCTGCCGGGTTTCCAGGTCTTCCAGTGCCGTCATCCGATAGACCCCGGTACCACCGATCACCGCCAGTGCGATGCGCATCCGATCATTCTCCCAGTGCGTAGATATGCGGCAGGTTGCGCCCCTGCTCGTGATAGTCCATGCCGAATCCGAAGACGTACCGATCAGGAACGGTGACGCCTACATAATCGGCCTTGAGGCCGGGGCAGCATCTGTCATGTTGCTTGACCACCAGAGCGGCGATACGGGCATCGACCGCCCCCTGCTCCAGACACCATTGGCGAACCTCGCGCAAGGTATGTCCCTCATCGAGAATATCGTCGATCAACAGTACACGGCGGCCGGCAAGCGGCGTGGCCGGCCGGTGCTTCCAGATCAGGTCGCTGCCACGGATCTGTCCGCGATAGCGGGTGGCATGCAGATAATCGAATTGCAGATCGAGTCCACATGCGCCCAGTTCCAGCGACAGTTGTCCGGCAAACGGCAAGGCACCGTGCATCACGGTGAGAAAGACCGGGCTGTCGGCCTGTCCCCCACCATCTTCATCGACGGCATGATCCTTGGCGATCTCGCCCGCCATCCTGGCGATGGCCTGATCGATTACGGGACGCTCGACCAGCAGGTCGGCGGTCTTCATCACTTCGGAAAACGGGAGATTCGACATCAGGCGACGCTACCGGATTGATCGGAAAACAGCGAACGAATACGGCCGTAGCGCGTATCGGCAATCAGCCCGTCCCAACCCATCGCGCCGCGTCCGATCAGGCCCAGCAGCGCCGCGGTATTGGAGCGCCGGTCTTCCAGCGCCTGCAATGCCTCTTCCACCATTTCCGGATGACATGCCAAGACCACATCGCAACCTCCATCCAGATGCGCCAGCACACGCTTCCTGATGTCTCCCACCGAGGTTGCCGCCGCCATGCCGATATCGTCGGAAAAGACCACGCCACGGAATCCCATTTCCTCGCGCAGGACGGTTTCGGTCCAGTAGCGCGAATAGCCGGCCGGTTCCGGCGCGGCCTGGGGATAGACGACATGCGCCATCATCACCGCATCCGCGCCGGCCGCGATACCGGCCGCGAACGGCACCAGATCCTGGCTGCGGATCTCATCCAGCGACCGCGGATCGATTGCGTCATCGTGATGGGTGTCTTCCAGAACCGTCCCGTGACCGGGGAAATGCTTCAGCGTTGCCGCCATGCCAGCGGCATGCATGCCGCGGACATAGGCATGGACGAATGCCGCGACCGCTTCGGGATTGGCGCTGAATGCACGCTCGCCAATGGCGCGGTTGCCCCGCCCCAGGTCCGCCACCGGAGCGAAACTCAGATCCACGCCGCTGGCGCGTATCTCGCTGGCCATCAGCCAGGCATGTTCTTCGACCCTGGCCAATGCCAGCTCCGGATTGTCCGCATACAGCCGGCCATATGGTTCCAGCGGCGGCAGATCGGTGTAGCCTTCCCGGAACCGCTGCACGCGACCGCCTTCCTGATCGACCGTGATGAGTATCGGACGCGGCGCGGCGGCGCGGATCGATGCCGTCAGTTCCGAGATCTGGTCGCGCGAGGCGAAATTGCGTTTGAACAGGATCAGCCCGGCGACGGCATCGCGCTGCAGCCAATCACGTTCCTGGGAAGTCAGCTCAGTACCGGCTATGCCGATCAGCAGCATTCGGGATTCTCCAAACGATCGATGCGAAAGCGGGTATTGTCGCAGATAGCGGCCGTTGCCCGAAGCAATCCTTCACATCCTACGTATACCGCGTCTTGCTGGCATCGAGGTCCATGCCGGACAAGCGTCTGCGCCAGACTCCACTCCTCATGCTGTGCCTGCCGACGGTCCGGGACCCGGCTCATCGACGATCCGCCGGATCGCATCCGCAAAAACATCCGGAGCCTGTGCGCCTTGTATCGCATAGCGCCCATCGATGATGAAGGTGGGCACTCCATGATCCGGGCCTGCTGAACTTCCTTGATCCCTCCCCGAGGCAAGCAATGCCTTGGTCCGTCGCTCTCCCAGGCCTCCAGCGGATTCCGCCCGGATCAGGGTTTCCCGGTCGGTCAGATTCCGGCCTTCGGCGAAATAGGCGCGGAACAGCGTTTCTCCCACCGTTTCGACAATGAAGCCGGCAAAGCCTATCCATGCACAACGGCAGAAGTTCGCGAGCATCCGCCACCGGGATGGGGTAATCGCATGATGGTCGGATCGGTTGAGGAATGCAGCTTATCCTAGTGTTCTCGCTCGATATATCACAAAATAGCAAGCACTGCGCCGACGATGGCGAACACATCCATTCGTATGGCGATACCCCCATTCCAAGCCTATGACCCGATATGCAAGCTAGCCAAGATCCCATTACCACAATGCGCCTGCTGATCGTCGACGACAGGCCAGAGGATGCCGAGGCCATCGTCAGCACGCTGCGAAACAGCGGCATCGCGGTACGTCCGTCGCGGCCGGAAACCAACGAGGATCTGGCCCATATCCTGGCCATGAACCCGATCGACATCGCCCTGGTCAGTCAGTCGCAGTGGATTCCGTTGCCGTTCGTGCGACAGGTCATCGACGCCAACGGCAGGGACATTCCCTTGATCGCCGTGCTGGAGACGATCGACGACGATGCCATGATCAACACCATGTCCAACGGCGCCCGTGCCGTCGTGCTGCGAAACCAGCCGGAACATCTGCTGCTGGTCCTGCAGACCGAGCGTCAGGATCTGGAAACCCGCCGGCAGCTGCGGCTGGCGGAAATCATGTTGCGCGAAACCGAGCGTCGCTGTGACGCTCTGATCTCCTCGTCGCGCGATCCCATCGCCTACATTCACGATGGTATGCATGTGCGCGCCAACGAGGCCTATCTCGAGATCTTCGGTTTCGATTCCTTCGATGACATCGAAGGATTGCCGTTGCTGGATCTCATCGCCGTGCAGGATGTCGAACCGTTCAAGCAACTGCTGAAGTCCCTGACCAAGGGCGAGCCGCCTCCGAGCCAGTACAAGGTGCGTCTGCGCCCGTTCGAGGGCGACGGTTTCGTTGCCAATCTGGAGTTCGCGCCTGCCACCTACGAAGGCGAAGCCTGCCTGCAGATTGTGATCCGCCAGCAGCACGAGGAATTCGCTCCCGAACTTGCGCGCGAGGTCGAGGAACTACGCCAGCGCGACCAGGTCACCGGATTGCTGAATCGTGCGGCGTTCAACCGCATTCTCGAAGACACCGTTGCCGGCATCGGACGCGGTGACAACCAGCATCACGGACTTCTGCTGGTGGAGGCCGATCATTACACGCAGTTGTTGACCAGCATCGGCCTGGACTCGGCCGATACGCTGATCGCGTCGATAGCCGAACTCCTAGTCTCGGTGGTGGGCAGGGATCTGCATACCGCCCGCTATGGCGAACAGACCTTCGTCATCCTCATCCCCGGCAACTATGCCAATACGCTGGCGATGGCGGAGAAGATCCGAACCAGCTTTTCCTCGCACGTTTTCAATATCGGCTCGCGTTCGGCCTCGATCACCGCCAGCATCGGCGGCGTCCAGATCGGCGAGAAAAACGCCAGCCTCAACCAGGTTCTCAACAAGGCGGCGGAGAGCCTGCGCAGCACCAACGAGGAAGGTGGCAACGCGATTCACATCTTCGATCCGGGCGCGGTGGACCGGATCGAGGAAGAACGAGTGCAGCGCTGGGTGGTCCGTATACGCGAAGCACTGGCCGGCGAAGGGTTCCTGTTGCAGTACCAGCCGGTCATCAGCCTGCAGGGAGAGCCGGTGGAGTTCTACGAGGCATTCCTGCGGATGAATGTGAAGGGCGAACTGGTCTCCCCTTCCACCTTCCTCGGTATCGCGGAAGATCACGGTTTGATGGACGTAATCGATATGTGGGTGGTCAAGCATGCGATCGCCGCATTGGGCCAGCAGCGGCGTGCCGGTCACCAGACCCGCCTGCTGGTGAAGATCGGTGCCGGTTCCTTCAGCAACAACAAGCTGGTCCAGCTGATCCAGCGCGAACTGGCCGCACAGGATGTTCCTGGCGAGTCGCTGTGGCTGGAAGTGCCGGAAGCGAAGGTCTTTACCCACCTGAGCGCTGCCCAGGCATTCGTAACGGCGATCGCGCCATTGGGGTGCAAGGTCGGACTGGAGCAGTTCGGTTCCGGTCTGGATTCCTTCCAGCTCCTGACGCACTTCCGAACCGCTTTCCTCAAGATCGAGAGCGACTTCATCCAGGAACTGATCAAGTCCACCGAATTGCAGACCAAGGTCAGGGATCTTTCGGAGCGCACGCACGAAGACAAGATCTATACATTGGCCGGAAACGTGCTGGATGCGGCCACGATGACGCAGATGTTCGGCCTGGGCATCGATTACGTGTCCGGAGAGTTCGTCTCCCTGCCCGGCTCGGAAATGAATTTCGACTTCAACTGATTCGATCGAACAAGCAAAAGCTCCTCTCGGCCGAGAGGAGCTTTTCTCATGAGATATCCGCCACCGCCTGCCGGCGACGCGGAAACATCGGCTTCAACCAAGCTTGCCGAGCGAGCTGTCCAGCACGCGCTGCAGTTTTCTGGCCGCTGCGGTGATGGATGAGGCAACCGTATCCGCATCGTCCGAGGCCGTCACCGGTGGACGTCCTTCCAGACGGGCTTCCATCAGGCAACGCTTGTCGTTGCCGCCTGTCTTTCCTGCGTTGAGATCGCTCAGGTGGACCTGGATACTGGTGATCTGGCCAGCGAAACGCAACAGTGTGGTTTCGAGCGTCTGCTCCACATGCCGCACAACGGAAGGGTCACTCTGGACATGGCTATCGGTATTCAGTTGAATCTTCATCTATACGCATCCTTTGAGGAATCGGGACGAATCAAGCTCCTGGATTCAGAAGCCATGGATACAAGATAGTGGCTTCATCATCGAAATACTAGAACCTTTCTCAAAATCGAAATTTGAAGGAATTGCCTGCAAAATAGGCAGATACCGAAAATTTCCAACGAGCGCCAGGATCGGATCAGGCATCATTTTCCGGAAGAGAACATTCCCGATGACCGGCCTGATCGCAAGCCGGTACCAGCGCGGCGGATGTCGGATAGGTGCTGTGGATTCTGACCACGGGTGCGCAATGGCACCGGCTTCCGCTGTCGTATCCGAACTACAAGACAGTGCACTCGCCACATCGCATCTACCGATATGGTTCCGTCAATGCGAAGCGATGGAACGGGCGATCCGTTGCCCGTCCGCTCGATCACGGAACGGTTACACCCGTTGCTTTTCGATCCAGGCCACGAACTGGTCGATGAACCCTTGCAGGAATTTCCTGGTTCCCTCATTGGTGAGGTCGTGCCTATCGTCGACCAGCCCTTCCTTGAATTGCAGATAGACCTCCGGTTGCGGCATGGCGATGACATTCAAGAAAGTCAGGACGGAGCGCAAATGCTGTTGGGCCAATGCGGTACCGATTCCGCCGCCAGAAGCGCCGGTGATGGCGCCGGGCTTGCCATTGAAGACATTCTGGCCGTAGGGACGCGATGCCAGATCCAGCGCATTCTTCAGAACGCCCGGCACCGAACGGTTGTATTCGGGAGTGACGAACAACACGGCATCGGCTGCCTTGATGCTCTCCTTGAAACGGACGGCCTCAGCGGGATAATCCTCGTCGAAATCCTGATTGTAGAGTGGCAGATTGCCGATCCGGACATAATCGAACCGCAGGCGGCCTTCCGCGAGTTTCTCCAATGCCTTGGCAAGCTTGAGGTTGATGGAATCCTTGCGCAGGCTTCCAACGATAACGGCGACATTATGTTTGGACATCATGATTCTTCTCGGTTTGAACGGATGGCCTTGCAATCGAGCAACGGCGATCTGGCTTCCAGGCTGTTGAACATGCTGGTGCAATCGATCTTGCGTAGCAGACCATTGAGTATGTACCAGATCATACAGGCCCACGGACATCAGTGTGTGGCCAGGCGCTTGGTGATAGTTAAGAATGGGCGCTGAACGGATTCCAGCGGTGCGAACAACGATCTTTGGCAAAAGGATTGAACAGCAAGGCTTCCTGACCCTGGCTCCGGCGCCAACCGGAAGTCCGATCGAAATTCTCCCACTTGATGTCCAGCACCACCATTGAACCTGGATAGTCCAGCAGGTTCGGGATCACCACGCCTCCCCCTTGTCCGGCCGCGCTGGTACGGCCAGGATCACGAATCGCTGGCCCGACAGCCGCGCCAGCTTGTCACCGACTTGCTGGCGATGATGCCGGTGGGCGAGGCTTTGAACATATCTTTCCGGGCCAGATCCCTGCCGTTGGCGAAGCGTGCCTGGCTGTGCAAGGACTTCGAAAACGCTACCGGAACCGCAGCCGACAGTACCGTTCACCAAGGCCGAGCGCGGCATTTCGAACCGGCATCGCGGATCCGTGTCATTCCCCGCAACGTACTTTTGTTCGCCCAAATCCACGCCGAAACCGGTCTTCGGATCAGAGGGCTTGCATGAATCCGAATCGATGGCTACAATTCCGCTCCTTCCAGCCTAGTGGGGCCATAGCTCAGCTGGGAGAGCGCTTGCATGGCATGCAAGAGGTCGCCGGTTCGATCCCGGCTGGCTCCACCAAATTCAAGTCTTAGGCCGACTTGAAGAAGCTGCGAATCCTTTTAAGCGTCCCCATCGTCTAGAGGCCTAGGACACCACCCTTTCACGGTGGCGACCGGGGTTCGAATCCCCGTGGGGACGCCATTACACCAGACGGATCAACAGCTTACGCAGGGTTGACCGATCTACCCACCTAACGACCCACCTACGGGCGTTGGATGGGATGAGACGACGAAGCCGCCCTCTTGGGCGGCTTTTTCGTTGTATAGCCCATGTGTTCGACTCCTATCTCCGGCGCCACGCTGTAGCAGAAGGGCCGCCTCGAAAGGGCGGCCTTTTTGTTGGGCCGTCCCCCGCTGGTCGCAGGCACTGAGACTGTGACCACCTACCTTGACTTCATCCTGTTCGCCCTCACGTGGGGATGCCCGAACAAGGCCAGCTTGGTTTCACCATCGATCACGACATCCTCGGTCTTGACCGCCAGCACGTCGCCCAGGCAGCGGAATCCCCACTCGGGATGGAGGCCGCGAATGTGCTCGACAAATATCCGCGCACCGTACTTTTCCGGGTTGTAATTCTTCGCAATCTGCGTCAGCCAACTACGCTCGATCTTGCACCCATCGGTCGTGGCGCCTTCAACGGCGATACGGAAGAACTTGGTTTTAGCGGCCATGTCGTGTCCTGGTAGATTGCACGGTTTGTTCGCCGCGATGCTGTTGGATCGACACATGGCCTTGCAATGATGCCTTGCTCAGAAAGGCGCATTCCCTGCACGCGATAGCTGAAAAACAGACCTCCGCCGCATAGTCTCGCGGCATGTTCATGCCAGCCCCTGAAATCGATCAGCGCCGCGCAGCGCGGAGCCTGTATTGGCAGGGCTGGCGGGTCGGGGAGGAGGTGATGCGGTTCGAGCCGTACACGCTGACAGACAACGGGTGATTCACTCAACGCCGACGTCTGTTCGATCTCGACTAGCTCCGCCTGGAATACAGTGCCAAGAAATGGTTGAACTTGCTGACATGCGATTTCATCGACGACACACGGTCGGCGTTTCCACTGGCCGAGATGCAGCGATGCATGGTCGCTGGCACGACGTCAAACCGTTCGCATTTCGGCCCTACGGTCGCCTGTCTGGATCGGGTACCGCGCGTGGCGGCTCCGGGAAGCGCACTGGGGCGACTGGCGAGGCCGGGATCGGAACGCTCCAGCAGGGGCGGATTGTTGACCCGCTACACCTTCGCGTTGATGTAGTGAAACAAGGTGCGCGTGACGTTCACCATTAGCATCGCTTCCGCCTCATCCAGCAAGTTTTCGTTGGGGTGTGCGACTGACGCATGATTCCGGATCGTGTTGAGCGCATCAACAACATTGGAGAGTGAGTTAAGTACCCGTGACCCCCTCCCCATATTAGGTCCGAGCGAAACTGGAAAATTCGGCTTTGGGTTGCGGAGTGAATCGGGCGGCGAACTCGGCTGGCGGGACATCGCCGATGGACGAGTGCGTCCGGAA
>JAISFF010000077.1 GCA_031263725.1 Lysobacteraceae bacterium
GGAATGTTTTCCTCTGGAAAATGATGCCTGATCCGTTCCCAGTGAGTGTCTGAAATCTTCAGCATTTGGCTATTTTACAGGCCTTTCGTACGGATTTCTGATTTTGAGATAGGTTCTAGAGCGTGTTATGAACTTTGTTTATGATGAGGTTATGGTAACCCGATTCCCGCAATCCTGCTGTTCGTGCTGCTGTCGCTTGCGGGGCTGTACGGGTTATGACGCACCGGCGGCTGCGGCATGGCGACCACATCCAGGTCGGAGGCGGGATTGCGTTCCAGGCCGGGCATGACCACCAGCGCATAGCGGAACAGCTGGTTGAGCCAGGTACGCACTTTCTCGGCCACCGAGGGCGCACCGCGTTTCTCGATGCGGCCGACGATTTCCAGCAGGTCGGCGCGGGTGATGACGTGGATCGAGCGCTTGCCGAGCCTGGGGAGCACATCGTTGCCGAAGATGCGCGGGAGCGTGGCGAGCGTGGTCTGCCGTCCCCTCTTGAGGCGACCCTGCTCCCGGAACTTCAGCCACTTCTCGTAGACGGCCTGGAACGTGTTCTGCTCGGCCTGGGTTGCGAGGCTGCGATCCTTCGTCCGCTGACGTTGCGGGTTGATGTCCTTGGCGACGAGCGCCCGCGCCTCGTCGCGGCGGTTGCGTGCTTCGCGCAGGCTGATCTCGGGATACACCCCCAAGGACATCCGCTTCTGCCGGCCGAGCCACGTGTAGCGGAAGTGCCAGGTCTTCGTGCCCGCGGCCGAGACGGCCAGCGTCAAGCCGTCGAAGTCAGGGAGGGTGTAGTCCCTGCCGGTGGCCTTGGCCTGCCGGACGGCGACATCAGAAAGTGCCATGTCTGCTCCTGAACTGAGTCAGGAGTCAGATCCTCATCCCATGGCCCGCTCGGACCTATCAACAATCCGGACTCGAACCCAACCGCCTTGATGGACTACCGGATGGACTAAATCAGTCCATCTGTGGGTGGATTCCGGTGGCCTTCACTGGACGCTCGTCCGACGAAAAAGCCTTTGTTGATAGTGGTTTATGGAACTCCTTGGAACTCCATGGAACCTGAACTGGAGCGGGTGATGGGAATCGAACCCACGTCATCAGCTTGGGAAGCTGAGGTTCTACCATTGAACTACACCCGCGTACGGCCAAGTCTATGCGCCCCGGCCGCTTCGATGCAATCGCGATCGGCACACCGGCCGCTGGCAACCCGGGAAACCGCAGGAGAGATTGACGAACAGCCCGAAATCCCTATCGCCGCGCCGCGCGAACGTGCTGCGTACATCCAGGTCGGCGTCGAAACCGAACGGTTACGCGTGCCGAACACGACCGTTCCGTGGTTCCTGTCCAGACCCAAGCCGGGCACCGCATGACGACCGGCTTCCGGGATTCGTCGTTCCGGCGCCTCGGGCATCCCCTCCGGGGAGGTAAATCCGGCCAATGTCTGATGGCGATCCGCCACGATCCGCAGGGCCTTCACGCAGCGCCGCAATCCATCCTTCCCTTATCGCGCAACATGCCAGAATGAGCGCCATGAACATCCTGTTGAATGGCGAATCGCGCGAAATCACGGAAGGCTCTTCCATTGCCGCCCTGCTGGACAGCGAAGGACTCGGCGAACGCCGCGTGGCGGTGGAGGTCAATGGCGAAATCATCCCGCGCGCGACGCATGTCTCGCATCCGCTGCAAGCCGGAGACAAGGTCGAAATCGTGCATGCGCTGGGCGGAGGATGAATCGCGCAACCCTTGCTGTCACGGCCGCGCTAGCCGCGCGCTGGCGCAACGCGCCATAATTCGCCCATGAACAGCGTCGGCCACCAAGACACGAATCTCATCATCGCGGGCAAGGCTTATCGCTCGCGCCTGCTCACCGGTACCGGCAAATTCAAGGATCTCGACGAGACCCGCCGCGCCACCGAGGCCGCCGGCGCCGAGATCGTCACGGTCGCGATCCGCCGCACCAACATCGGCCAGAACCCGGACGAACCGAACCTGCTCGACGTGCTGCCGCCCGACCGCTACACCATCCTGCCCAACACCGCTGGCTGCTATGCCGCCGCCGAGGCGGTGCGCACATGCCGGCTGGCGCGCGAACTGCTGGATGGCCACACGCTGGTCAAGCTGGAAGTGCTCGGCGATCAGCGCACCCTGTTCCCGGATGTCATGCAGACCCTGCAGGCGGCGGAGAAGTTGGTCGCCGACGGATTCGAGGTGATGGTCTACACCAGCGACGATCCGATCCTGGCCAAACGCCTGGAGGAAATCGGCTGCGTGGCGGTGATGCCGCTGGCCGCGCCGATCGGCTCGGGCCTGGGCATACAGAACCGCTACAACCTGATGGAGATCATCGGGAACGCCAAGGTGCCCGTGCTGGTCGATGCCGGTGTCGGTACCGCGTCCGACGCGGCGGTGGCGATGGAGCTCGGCTGCGCGGGCGTGCTGATGAACACCGCCATCGCCGGTGCCAAAAATCCGGTGCTGATGGCCAGCGCGATGAAGAAAGCGGTCGAGGCCGGACGCGAAGCCTTCCTGGCCGGACGCATTCCGCGCAAGCGCCACGCCAGCGCATCCTCGCCGGTCGACGGGCTGGCCGGCTGAGCGTCGTGAGCGATCCCGTTGCCAACAAACCTTTCACCATCACGCCCGGACATCGCGCCGTACGCAGTTTCGTGCTGCGCCAGGGCCGCTTCACTCCCGCCCAGCAGCGCGCCTTCGATGTGCTGTGGCCGCGCTTCGGCCTGGATTACCTGGGCGCACCACGAGACCTAGATGCGGCTTTCGGCCGAAATGCGCCGCGCGTGCTGGAAATCGGCTTCGGTAATGGCGAGGCACTGCGACATGCCGCGGCCAGCGACAAGGACCGCGACTACATCGGCGTGGAAGTGCATGCGCCCGGCGTCGGCCGGCTGCTCAACGGGCTGGGCGAAGACGGCAGCGACCATGTCCGCCTCTACCACCACGATGCGATGGAAGTCCTGCAGCATGAGATCGCCGACGGTGCGCTGGACGAGGTCCGCATCTATTTCCCCGATCCCTGGCACAAGAAGCGCCACCGGAAACGGCGCCTGATACAGCCGGAGTTCGCCGCGCTGCTGGTACGCAAGCTGCGCCCCGACGGCCTTCTGCACCTAGCCACCGACTGGGAACGCTACGCCGAGCAGATGTGGGAGGTGCTGGATGCGACGCCCGGCCTGCGCAACCAGGCTGGCCCGCGCGGCCATGTTCCGCGTCCCGCGTGGCGTCTGGAAACCCATTTCGAACGCCGCGGCCTCAAGCTCGGTCACGGCGTCCGGGATCTGCTCTACCAGCGCATCGGGATTCCTGAGACCGTGCCCATTCCGGCTTCCGCCGCATCCGCGACACCGGAACCCTGAACCGTGGCAACCGGCCTGACCCTGACCCCTGATATGGCGCTGGTGCTTGGGCTGGTCGGCTTCACCATGGTGATGTTCCTGTTCGAGCGCATCCGCCCAGATGTGGTTTCACTGCTGGTGCTAGTGGTGCTGGGGCTGACCGGTCTGATCGCGCCGGAAGAGCTGTTTGGCGGTTTCTCCGGCAATGCGGTCATGAGCATCATCGCCACTTCGATCCTGGGCGCGGGCCTGGAACGCACCGGCGCGCTGAACCGGCTCGCATCCTGGCTGCTGCGGCGCTCGCGCGCCGACGAGAACAAGCTGCTGGCAATGACCACCGGCATCGCCGGCCTGAATTCCTCCTTCATGCAGAATCCTTCGGTGATGACGCTGTACATGCCGGTCGCATCGCGACTGGCCTCGCGCACCGATCTGAACATGCAGCGGCTGCTGCTGCCGATCGCCGCCGCGATCGTGATGGGCGGCGCGCTGACCATGGTCGGCAACTCGCCGCTGATCCTGTTGAACGACTTGCTGGTATCGGCCAACAACAACCTGCCTTCGGGCCTGGCGACGATCGAGCCGCTGCGCATGTTCGCGCCCTTGCCCATCGGCATCGTGCTGCTGATCGCTTCCCTGCTGTATTTCCGTTTCTACGGCGACCGCAGGCTGCGAGCCGGCAGCAAGATCGAGGACGCTGGCCTGGTGCCCGAGCGGACCGAAAGCTACTACGCCAAGACCTATGGCATCGAGGGTGATGTCTTCGAGCTGACCGTCACCGCCGAAAGCCCGCTGGTGGGCATGACGGTGGTCGAGGCGGAAAGCCTGCACGGCGCGCCGCTGCTGCTGGCGCTGAAGATCGGCAACGACACCCGGCTGTCGCCCTCGGGCGATACCCGCATCTGGGTCGGCAGCGTCCTGGGCATGATGGGACCGCGCCAGCAGGTGATCGATTTCGCGCAGAACCAGTTCCTCAGCGTATCTTCGCGGCTGCGCCATCTCGGCGACCTGTTCAATCCCAGCCGCGCCGGCATTTCCGAAGCGGTGATCCCACCGAACTCGTCCTTCATCAACAAGACTCCGAAACATTTGCGGTTGCGCCAGCAGGCCGGCATCAGTCTGCTGGCGATCAGCCGCGACAAGCAGGTCATCCGCAAGGATCTGCGCGATATCGTGCTGCACGCCGGCGACATGCTGGTGCTGCACAGCATCTGGCAGGATCTGGCGCGCGCGGCCCGCAGCCGCGACTTCGTGGTGGTCACCGATTATCCGAAAGGCGAGCAGCGTCCACACAAGCTGAAGGTGGCGATGGCGATCTTCGGCATCACGATCCTGATCGCGCTGACTTCGAAACTGTCGGTGCCGCTGACGCTGATGACCGGCGTGGTCTGCATGCTGCTGACCGGCGTGTTGCGGATGGACGAGGCCTATTCGGCGATCAACTGGAAAACCGTCTTCATGATGGCCTGCATGATCCCGCTGGGCTGGGCGATGGACAGCAGCGGCGGCGCCGCCTGGCTGGCCGGCCATACCATCGAGCGTCTGCCCAACGACACTCCAGTATGGGCGCTGGAGATCGCCGTCGCGCTGCTGACCTGCGGCCTGTCGCTGGTAATCAGCCATGTCGGCGCGACCATCGTGATGGTGCCGATCGCGGTCAATCTGGCGGTCGCCACCGGCGGTAGCCCCACCGCCTTCGCTCTGATCGTGGCCTTGTCGGCCTCCAACAACCTGGTGACCTCGTCCAACCCGGTGATCTCGATGATCGTGGGTCCGGCCGGCTATACACCACGACAGATGTGGCGGGTCGGCGGCCCGTTGATGCTGATCTACACGGCCATCGTCGTGCTGATGATCAATCTGATGGGCTGGGCCGGCGCACGCTTCGGCTGATACCCCGCCAAGCGTATTGAAAACAGCGATGAGGCGGGGACCGCTGCGATCCCGGCCAGCATACCGGCAAACCGTTTTCCCTGCGCCGACGCCATGCACAACGTCGATCATGGCCGGGATCGCGCTTCCGCACGTGCCGGAGAAACGCTTTCCGAATGCAATGCTGGTTAGGTCAACAGCGCTTGGCAACCCTACGAAAGTAGCGCCGATGGAGACGGGTTTTGTGTCTTCGCGCACTGGCACCATTTCTCCATACGCCTTAGTATCGTCTGTCCAGTTTTCCGGAAATCTGCATGAAGCGTTACCGCTATCCTGTTGCGACACTGATGCTGGGACTTCTGCTGGCGGCCTGCGGTGGCCCGGTCAAACGGGTTTCCACTCCGACGGTCAGCATCCAGCAGCTCACCGTCCATGCCAATGGCGGCTGGTCGGTGGATCTGCGGCTGCAGAACTACAGCAGCATCAGCATGAATTTCGACACCGTCGCCATCGACATGAAGATCGGCGACCAGGAAGCCGGCACGCTGCAGGGATCGC
This sequence comes from Lysobacteraceae bacterium, assembly GCA_031263725.1. Lineage (GTDB taxonomy): Bacteria > Pseudomonadota > Gammaproteobacteria > Xanthomonadales > Xanthomonadaceae > JAITWM01. The sequence goes on from JAISFF010000077.1 coordinate 5,781, forward strand.
CAAGGATATCGATCGGCCCGACCTCGGCCGATGTCGTCACCCTGCAAATGCAGCCCAGTTCGCCCGCCCGCATCGCCGTGGCCGATGCGCTGGCCGGACGGCGCGGCGTCTCCTACCAGCTCAGCGGCAAGCTGACCGCCATCCCCGAGGAACAGAAGCCTCGCGAGTTCGAGGTCCAGTCCCGCAGCCTGCTCAATCCGGCGCCCGGCCTGGCGGGTGTCTTGCGCTGATCCGTTTCCTTTCCCCGTTCCCACCGGCAACGATCAAGCCTTCGCCGGAGCGATCTTTCAGTTTGGAGAATTCCCCCATGAGCAATCCCTATTCCGCTCCTTTGACCGATATCCGCTTTGCCCTGTTCAATGTGCTGGGCGCCGACAAGACTTTCGCCCGGCTCGGCCTGGAGGATGCCAGTCGCGATGTGCTCGACGCCGTATTCGACGAAGCCGCACGCTTCGCCGAAACCGTGCTGGCGCCGTTGAACGGCAGCGCCGACGAGGAAGGCTGCGCCTATGACAAGGCCACCGGCGCGGTCACCACGCCCAAGGGCTTCAAGGAGGCTTACCAGCAGTACGTCGACGGCGGCTGGCCGGCACTCGCCGCGCCGGTGGAGTTCGGTGGCCAGGGCATGCCCTACACCGCCACCGCCGTGCTCAACGAGTTGCTCAGCGCCAGCAACCTGTCCTGGAGCAACTACCCACTGCTCGCCCACGGCGTGGTCGAAGCGCTGAAAACCCACGGCGAAGCCTGGCAACAGGAGGTCTTCCTGAAGCCGCTGATCGCCGGCCGCTGGGGCGGCACCATGTGTCTGACCGAGCCGCATTGCGGCACCGACCTGGGCCTGCTGAAGACCCGCGCCGAGCCCAACGCCGACGGCAGCCATTCGGTCACGGGCACCAAGATCTTCATCACCGGCGGCGAACACGACCTGACCGACAACATCGTGCATCTGGTCCTGGCCAAGCTGCCGGACGCGCCGGCCGGCGCCAAGGGCATTTCGCTGTTCGTGGTGCCCAAGTTCAAGGTCTCGCGCGAAGGCAAGGTCGGCGAACGCAACGCCGTGCGGTGCGGTGCGATCGAGCACAAGATGGGCCTGAAAGGCTCGGCCACCTGTGTGATGAACTTCGACCGCGCCGAAGGCTATCTGGTCGGCCAGCCGCACAAGGGGATGCATGCGATGTTCACCATGATGAACTCCGCGCGCTTGGGCGTAGGCCTGCAGGGTATCGGCCTGTCCGAGCGCGCCTACCAGAGCGCCCTGACCTATGCCCGCGAGCGCCTGCAGTCGCGCTCGCTGAGCGGCCCGAAGAATCCGGACAAACCGGCCGACCCGATCCTGGTGCAGCCCGACATCCGCCGCATGCTGCTGGAAATCAAGTCGCTGGTCGAAGGCAGCCGCCTGCTGGCCATGCACGCCGCCACGATGGTCGATGTTGCGCATCACGCCAAGGATCCGGCCGAGCGCGAGCGCGCCGGGATCATGGTCGCGTTCCTGACCCCGATCTCGAAGGCCTGCCAGACCGAGTGGGGCATCACCAACACCTACAACGCCCAGCAGTGCTACGGCGGTCACGGCTACATCCGCGAGAACGGCGTGGAGCAGTTGGCCCGCGATGCCCGCATCACCACCTTGTACGAAGGCACCACCGGCATCCAGGCGCTGGACCTGATCGGTCGCAAGACCGCTCACAGCCAGGGCGCGGGCATCAAACTGTTCCTCGGCATGATCGAGGAATTCTGCAAGCAGAATGCCGCCAACCCGGCGCTGGCCGAGTTCATCGGCCCGTTGAGCCAGAAGGCCAAGGAGTGGGGCGAGATGACCATGGCGACCGTGATGCGCGCCGCCAAGAACCCCGAGGAAATCGGCGCGGCCAGCTACGACTATCTGTTCTACTCCGGCTATGTGGTTCTGGCCTACTGGTGGGCGCGCAGCGTGGCGGTCGCCGAGGCTTCCTCGCAGAGCGAAGCGTTCAAGCAGGCCAAGCGGGAGACGGCGCGGTTCTACTATGCCCGCATCCTGCCGCGCACCCTGGCGCATGCGGCCATCCTGGGCAGTGGCGCCAAGCCGCTGATGAGCATGCCCGACGAACACTTCGGCGCAGCCTGATCGCCGTGGACGAAGCCGCCCGCAAAGCGGAAAGAGCCGGCCCGGTGGCCGGCTCTTTTCTTGTGCTCCACCGTCGTGAAAGCACGGGTTCGACCATCGTCTTCCGATAGAAACGGCCAATCCTCCAACCGGGATACCGCCGCCAATGCCGGCGCGGGCGGCCTGTTCAAAGCCCGCGCATTCAGGTATAAGCTTGAATCCCGATGGAGACAGATACTGTCCAGTTCGATTCGATCGATTCCGGATTCCATCCGGCGAGACAGGTTTCCATCATCGATACCACTTCGCTCTCGCGCTTGCGTCTGCTCGCACTGGACGCCTGCGGCCATGTGCTGGACTGGATCAACTGGCAGGACGCGACCACGCTGTATGCCCGTGATGCCGTGGCCTGGACTCTCGGCAATCCGGTATTGCATGTCCACGGCGGCATCAGCCGCGCAACCGGCGAACAGAGCGTGATCGGTCTGCATTCGATCATCGCCACCCGCGGCCATGCCAGCATGTGCGCGCTGAATCCCGCCCCGGCACTCAGCAATCCGGCGTTGTTCGCCCGCGACGATCATCTCTGCCTGTATTGCGGACAGACTTTCACTCGGGCGCATCTGACCCGCGATCATGTGCTGCCGCTGTCGAAAGGCGGTGAAGACATCTGGGAAAACGTGGTCACCGCCTGCGTCCACTGCAATTCGCGCAAGCGCAACCGCACTCCGCAGCAGGCCAACATGCCACTGCTGGCCGTGCCTTACCGGCCCAGTTGGATCGAACACCTGATCCTGTCCAACCGCAACAGCCTGGCCGACCAGATGGCGTTCCTGAAATCGCAGTTGCCGAATAAGTCGCGGCTCTGTGCCTGAATCGGCGGCTTCGCCGCCAGTTCAGCCTCCCCGCACAGAAAATTCACCTGCCCATGGGAGTCTGGGCCGAACCCTCCCGGCTTGTCCCCCGGCGCACGGGAGAGGACAATGCCGGATCAGATGAAACGCCATCGAGATGATTGATTCGACCCGCTATCCGCGCTTATCGCGCATCGAGCATCCTTCCGGCCTGCGCGCATTCGACGAGTCCGAGTTGCCGGCGATCGCGGATGAGCTGCGCGCGTTTCTGATCGAATCCGTGGGCAAGAGCGGCGGCCACTTCGCCGCCGGACTGGGCGTCATCGAGCTGACCGTCGCCCTGCATTATCTTTTCGATACGCCCGTCGATCAGCTGATCTGGGATGTCGGCCACCAGACCTACCCGCACAAGATCCTGACCGGGCGCCGCGACGCCATCCATACCGTCAAACAGAAGGATGGCGTGGCGCCGTTCCCGAAACGCGAGGAAAGCGAGTACGACACTTTCGGCGTGGGTCATTCGAGCACCTCCATTTCCGCAGCGCTGGGCATGTCCATCGCGCTGGCGCAGAAAGGCGACCCGCGCAAGGTGGTCGCGATCATCGGTGATGGCGCGATGACCGCCGGCATGGTCTACGAGGCGCTGAACCATGCCGGCGGCATGGAATCGCAGCCCGACATGATCGTGATCCTCAACGACAACCGGATGTCGATCTCCGAAAACGTCGGCGGCCTCACCCAGATGCTGGGCCGGCTGACCGGCAACCGCACCCTCAATGCTCTGCGCGAAGGTGGCAAGCGGCTGCTCGGCGACAAGAACAATCCCACCGCGCGCTTCGTGCGCCGCTGGGAGGAACACTGGAAGGGCATGTTCGTCCCCTCCACGCTGTTCGAGCAGATGGGATTCCACTACACCGGCCCCATCGACGGGCACGACATGTCCGCCCTGGTCGGCATGCTGAAGACCCTGAAGACGCTGAAAGGGCCGCAGTTGCTGCACATCATCACCACCAAGGGCAAAGGTTACGAGCTGGCCGAAGGCGACCAGATCGCCTATCACGCGGTCGGCCCCTTCGATCCCGCCAAGGGCGTGGTGGCCAAGGCGGGCAGCGCCAAGAAGGCGCTGACTTATACCGAGGTCTTCGGCGACTGGCTGTGCGACATGGTGGCCACCGATTCGCGCCTCATGGGCATCACCCCGGCCATGCGCGAAGGCTCGGGAATGGTGCGTTTCAGCAAGGAATATCCCGAACGCTACTTCGATGTCGCCATCGCCGAACAACACGCCGTCACCCTGGCTGCGGGCATGGCGACCCACGGCGCCAAGCCTGTCGTGGCGATCTATTCGACCTTCCTGCAACGCGCCTATGACCAACTGGTCCATGACGTCGCGACCCAGAACCTGGACGTATTGTTCGCGATCGACCGCGCCGGCGTCGTCGGCCCCGATGGCGCGACCCACGCCGGCAATCTCGATCTGAGCTTCCTGCGCTGCGTTCCGGGCATGGTCGTCATGGCCCCCGCCGACGAAAACGAATGTCGGCAGATGCTCAGCGCCGGCTTCCATTTCAACGGTCCCGCCGCGGTCCGTTATCCGCGCGGAACCGGACCCGGCGTGGCGATAAAGCCGGACTTGGATACGCTGCCCATCGGCAAGGGCGAAGTGCGCTCGCATGGAAGCCGAGTGGCCCTGCTCGCCTTCGGCGCCACCGTGAGCGCGGCCGAAGCCGTCGGCAAGGAGCTCGGCCTGACCGTGGTCAACATGCGTTTCATCAAACCGCTGGACCGTGAACTGCTTTTGGAACTGGCGCAATCCCACGAGGGCTTCGCCACCGTCGAGGACAATGTCGTAGCGGGCGGCGCCGGCTCTGCCGTGGCCGAACTGCTCAGCGCCGAGGGACGGGTCCTGCCGATCCTGCATCTTGGCCTGCCCGATGCCTTTCAGCATCATGCCTCCCGCGAGGAACTGCTGGCCGAGGCCCATCTGGATCCGGCCGGCATCCGTACCGCGGTCCTGCGACGCTGGCCGGGGCTGGACCGTCCTTCGTCATCGGCGCTGAGCGCGGCAGGATAAACGCCGCATTACCCGGCCCGGCACGCGGTTCGATGCTCCTTCTTCGCAGTACCGTCACGGCCTGATAAGCTGATCAAGTCAATCAGGACGGATCATCCAGGTCCGTCCGTTTCAGGGGCTGGTCCAGGGATTCCATCGTCCTCGATGCTGCCATCATCCGATTACGCGCAAACGTTGTCGCTGCGGCTTCCCCCGGAAATCAGACATCGACACGATGACAGAACAGGAGTACGCCATGTTTCCCGAATACCGCGATCTGATTTCAAAGCTGAAGCACTCCGACCTCCGCTTTGAACGTCTTTTTGAAAAGCACAACGAACTGGACCACAAAATATCCAATCTCGAGAGCGGCATCGAAGTGGACACTTCGGTCTCGCTGGAAGATCTGAAAAAGGAAAAACTGAAACTGAAGGATGAGATGCTTCAGGTCCTGCAACACTACGAGCAGGAAAACAGCATCTGACAGTCATTCGAGGCACGAACGAAAAAGCCGGCATCGCACCGGCTTTTTCATGTCCGGGTCCAATGTGTACCCGCTGTTTTCCGGCGCCCCACTTGGCATCGCACAACCCGCATGGAAATACTCTCCTGCGAACACAGTCAAGACCATTTTCCATGATCGCCGGGGACAACCGACGCCTCCATTATCCGAAAACAAGATTCCATTAAGATCCACTTTTCCATTCGTATCCAAATGGGAATAGGCAAACCTCGCCGCAATAATACGCAATGCAGGTTGAACCATTCCAGACAAGACATGCGCGCCATGGAATCATCATTGGCCTCGGCGGCACGGGTCGTTCAGGATAAGGTGGGAAGCGCCTTGCGGATCACCCATCTCAGCTTGTACCGCTACAACATGCTCGTACCGGAACCGGCCATGCGCTATTCCGTCAACCTGTCAGCCGATCCGATCCAGGGTACATGGAAACTGCGTATTGTCGATGGTTCCGGCACTGAAACCAATTACAACAAGACGATCAATAGCCGGGACATTGCCTTTTGATTCAGGGTAACCCCATGACCCGCATAAGCAACCCCGGTCTGGCCAGGCATTTTGTCTGGCCACTCGCGCAGCCTGCCATCCAGACCCGGCACCGCAGGGATCACATCCAATGTCTGCTCCAACGCCATCGAATCATGACAATTGGCACCGGTTACCGTAACCGTCAGAGGGACGCCTCGCGCACCTACGGCAAGATGGCGTTTGCTGCCGGGTTTGCCTCGGTCCGTCGGATTCGGACTGGTTTCTTTGATCCTGCCCCCCGATATCGGACGCCATGAAGCGATACTTTGATCGTTCTGTGGAGGTTCCTTATGCAACGTACTTCTCGTCGCCGGTACACCGATGATTTCAAGGCTCAGGCCATGGCGTTGGCCG
>JAISFF010000078.1 GCA_031263725.1 Lysobacteraceae bacterium
CGCGCCCCGGCAAACCTACCGACAACCCGTTCATCGAGTCCTTCAACGGCAGTTTCCGCGACGAATGCCTCAACACCCATTGGTTCCTGTCACTGGAGGATGCACGCCAGAAGATCGAAAGCTGGAGACAGGATTACAATCATTTTCGCACCCACTCGGCCATCGGCGATATCCCGCCAGCCGAGTATGCGGCGCAGTTTCAACTCCAATCCAAAATGTCGAATTTTCTACTTTAGGGTGGTATCACTTTGGGGTGGAGGTCAATGCCGAAAGCCTGTCTGGGGAACAGTGAACGGCAATGCCGATGTCAGCATGGCATCGGGAAATCGTAGTCATTCACGCTCAAATGGAGCCGTATTACCCGATTTCAGTCTTGATCGCGCTTGGGCTTTCAAGTGGACTCGTCCCGAAATCCCTGCGCTTTTTCAGGGCGCAAATCCGGGTACCCGCCGCGTGTCGATCGCCTCTTCGGCCAGCAATACCGGGATTCCATCGTCGATCCGATAGATCTCGGCCCGGTCCGCCGTGATCAGAGCCTGTCGCAGCGGCTGTTGCTGAGGCGTACCGTCCGCCCTGACGACGCCTCCGCCGGCAATTGCCTGATTCAGGGATTCGAGTTCGGAGGACTTGAGCAGTGCCAGCGGTTGCCGGGTTTCCGGCGAGCGCAGCATTTCCAGCAGTTTGCGATCCATAGTCTTGTCGTCGTGGTACGGGGAAAGATGGCTAGAATACGACCTTGTCATCAGAGACGGCCATGCCTGCCATGTCAAATGCGTCCAACAGTCCCTTGATCGGTATCGTCATGGGTTCCCGTTCCGATTGGGAGACCATGCAGAATGCCGCCTTGAGGCTCGATTCGCTCGGGGTTCCGTATGAAGTCAAGGTCGTATCCGCGCATCGTACCCCGGATGTCCTGTTCCGTTATGCGGAGATGGCGCAGCCGCGTGGTCTGCGGGCGATCATCGCCGGCGCGGGCGGCGCGGCGCATCTGCCCGGCATGCTGGCGGCCAAGACCGCGGTACCGGTATTGGGCGTTCCGGTGCAGTCCAGGGCGCTCAACGGCCTGGATTCGTTGCTTTCCATCGTGCAGATGCCGGCCGGCATTCCCGTGGCCACATTCGCCATCGGCAACGCGGGCGCGGCCAACGCGGCGCTGTTCGCAGCCGCCTTGCTTGCGCATGACCATCCGGAGATAGACAAGGCTTTGCAGGCTTTCCGACTGGGACAGACCGAGGATGTCATGGCGCATGACGATCCACGCCAATGACCACTGTCGGCATTCTGGGCGGAGGACAACTGGCGCGCATGCTGATCCTGGCGGGCGCGCCGCTGGGCCTGCGTTTCGTCGTCATGGACCCGGCCGCGGACGCCTGTGCCGGGCAACTGGCGCCGTTGCGCGTCGGCGACTATCGGGATGAAGCCCTGCTGGCGGAATTCGCCACCGAGGTGGATGTCGTCACCTTCGATTTCGAAAACGTACCGGCGGCCAGCGCATTGTGGTTGAGCAGCAATGAACGGATTGCCGTGTCTCCGCATCCGGGGGCGCTGGCGACGGTGCAGGACCGACTGTCGGAAAAGACGCTGTTCCGCAAGCTGGATATTCCGGTGCCGGAATTCGCCGACATACGAAGCTGCGACGACTTGAGGGCGGCGGTCGTGCGAATGGGTACGCCCTGCATTCTCAAGACGCGTCGTCTTGGATATGACGGCAAGGGACAGTTCCGGATCCGGCAGCCCGGGGACGTGAATGCCGCCTGGCAGGCGCTTGCTGCGCAGGTGGAGCAGGCCGGCCTGATCCTGGAAGCCTTCGTTCCGTTCCAGCGCGAGGTGAGCGTGGTGGCCGGGCGCAGCCGCGATGGGGAATTTCGCGCGTGGCCGCTGACCGAGAACTGGCATGTCGACGGCGTGCTTTCGGCAAGCCTGGCGCCGGCCAGCGTTCCGCTGGAGACGGTGGAGCTTGCCTATGGCTATGCGAAGAAGTTGGCGGAACATCTGGATTACGTCGGCACCTTCGCACTGGAACTGTTCCATTGCGACGGACGCCTGCTGGCCAACGAGATGGCGCCGCGCGTACACAATTCGGGACATTGGACCATCGAGGGCGCGGAGATTTCACAGTTCGAGAATCACCTGCGCGCCGTGACCGGTTTGCCCCTGGGCGCCACCCGGATGCGCGGATACGCCTGCATGTTGAACTGGATCGGCGCGATGCCGGATGCCAAGGCGGTGCTGGAGGCGGCGGGAGGACATTGGCACGACTATGGCAAGGAACCGCGCGCGGGCCGCAAGGTCGGGCATGCGACCATGCGCGAGGATTCCCCCGAGGCATTGATCCAGAGCCTGCTGAAGGTCGCCGATGGCCTGAACAGGCAGGCACAGGTCTTGCCGGTGGTCGATGCGCTGCGGCGCGATTACGGTTTTTGATCCGGGCCAACGCAGGCATTCGCATATGCGGGCCGACGCTTGGTTGATATAAATGCTCAATGAAAACGGCCGGGGTTTCCGGCCGTTTTCGTCCGGATCGTCGAGCTGTGGATTACTTCAGCTTGGAAGCGGCGAAATCCCAGTTGACCAGGTTCCAGAATGCCTCCAGGTACTTCGGGCGCGCATTGCGGTAATCGATGTAATAGGCGTGTTCCCACACGTCGCAAGTCAGCAACGCGGTGTCCTCGCCGGTCAGCGGCATGGCGGCATTCGAGGTGCTGACGAGGCCCAGCGAGCCATCCGGGCGTTGTACCAGCCAGGCCCAGCCGGAACCGAAGGTGCCGATAGCCAGTTGCGTGAATTCTTCCTTGAACTTGGCGAAATCGCCGAAGGTCTTGGTGATCAGCTCCGCCAGCTTGCCGGTCGGCTCGCCGCCGCCGTTGGGCTTCAGACAGTGCCAGTAGAATGTGTGGTTCCAGGTCTGGGCGGCGTTGTTGAACATGCCCCCCTGCGCCTTGCGGATGATCTGTTCGAGCGGCATGTTGGCGAACTCGGTGCCGTCGATCTGCTTGTTGAGATTGTCGACGTAGGTCTTGTGATGCTTGCCGTAGTGGTAGTCCAGCGTCTCGGCGGAGATGTGCGGTTCCAGCGCGGCGCGGTCGTACGGCAACGGGGGGAGTTCAATGGCCATGGCTTTCTTTCCTCGGCTAGGTTTTTTATGGATGAGCGGACGCTTTCGGCATCCGCGATGGGTAAAATGGCGAACATCGAGAGTCTACCCATTCGCGGGTGGGTCCTTTGTTAATCCGGGAGACACACGACATGCCAGTGATGGAACGTATCCAGGCCGAAGTGGAAAGTCATCCGCTTGTGCTGTACATGAAGGGCACTCCGCAGTACCCGATGTGCGGCTATTCCAGCCGCGCGGCGCAGGCCTTGTTTGCCGCGGGCGCGCAGCATCTGCACACGATCAATGTGCTGGAATATCCTGAAGTTCGCGCCAATCTGCCGCGGTATTCCAACTGGCCGACGTTTCCGCAATTGTTCATTCATGGCGAATTGATCGGTGGCTGCGATATCGTGCTGGAGCTGCTCGAATCGGGCGAACTGGGAAGGATCGTCGCGGAAGCGGGTGAGCAATGAGCCTGATTTCGTTGCCGGCGTCGGCGCCGCAGAAACTGGCGGGGCGAGTGATTCTGGTCACCGGCGCGCATGGCGGGCTTGGCAGTGAAGCCGCCAAGGCCTGCGCGCAGGCGGGGGCAACGGTGGTTCTGCTGGGGCGCAAGGTACCCAAGCTCAACCGGCTCTATGATGTGGTGGCGAAAGCGGGGCCGGAGCCCTTGCTGTATCCGCTGGACATGGAGGGTGCGGGACCGGGCGACTACGCCGGGCTGGCCGAACGGCTGGATCAGGCGCTGGGCAGGCTCGACGGCGTTCTGCATTGCGCCGCGGAGTTCCGTGGCCTGACCCCCATCGAACATGCCGATCCGCTGACGCTGGCGCAGACCGTGCATGTGGGGTTGACCGCCGCCTGCTGGCTTTCACAGGCCTGCATTCCGCTGCTGCGTCAGCGTGAAGATGCAGCCATGGTATTCGTCGTCGACGATCCCCGGCGGGTCGGGCAGGCGTATTGGGGCGGGTATGGCCTGGCGCAGCAGGGTCGCAATGCCCTCGTAGGAATGTTGCATGCCGAGATGTGCAACGGGCCCGTGCGTGTATCGGGACTGCGGCCCGGACCGATGCGGTCGTCCCTGCGCGAGCGCGCCTATGCGGAAGAACCGGACATGCGCCTGCTGCGCGATCCGGAGGCCTATGCGGATGCCTGCGTGACGCTGCTGTCGCCTGAAGGTGTGGTACATCGCGGAACGATCTGGACTCCGGCTGTATGAGCATCCTGTCCGCTGCGGCGCTGTTGTTCCTGATCCTGGATCCGCTGGGCAACATCCCGATTTTCCTCAGCGTGCTCAAACCGCTGCCGCAGCGGCGGCAGCGTATCGTGCTGGCGCGCGAACTGCTGATCGCCCTGGGCGTGCTGGTGTTGTTTCTGGTGGGCGGGAAATATGCGCTGGAGGTGATGCATCTGCGGCAGGAGTCGGTGTCGATCGCCGGCGGCATCGTCCTGTTCCTGATCGGCATCCGCATGATCTTCCCCAGGCCCGAAGGCCTGATGGGAGAAATCCCGGATGGGGAGCCGTTCATCGTGCCGCTGGCGATTCCGCTGGTGGCCGGGCCTTCCGGCATGGCAGCGGTGATGCTGATGGGCAGCAACGAGCCGGATCGGCTGGGAGAATGGGGGCTGGCCCTGCTGCTGGCCTGGAGCGCGACTTCGCTGATCCTTTTTTCCGCGACCTATCTTTACAGGCTGCTCGGCTGGCGCGCGCTCACCGCGATCGAGCGCTTGATGGGCATGCTGCTGGTGGCGATTTCCGTGCAGATGTTCCTGGACGGCATGGCGACATACCTGAAGCATTCGATGTGACGCGACGGCGTGTCGCCGGTTCGAATGGATCGTCATTGTGTTCATTTGGCAGCAGGGCCGAGGCTCCGGCGCGGCGCGCAAATGCGTAGAATCCACCATTCGTTCGAGTTGGAAAGGTCGCCAAGTGAGCAGTCGAAACAGTGAAACGGATTCCCCGAAGCCGGTGGTGGCAAATGCGCGCATCTACCCGCATGGCGGCCTCGATGTCCTGTCCCGGTACGAAGTCATGCGACTGCATGATGCGTCCGCCGGCGGCATGCACGAATTGCTCAGGCGCTGTGCGCTGGCGGTTTTGACCACCGGAACCTCGAACGACGATCCGCATCTGACGCGGCGGCAATATCCGGATTTCGATATCCAGGTGACCGAGCAGGATCGCGGCATACGCATCGATCTTTGCAACGCGCCGGCGATGGCCTTCGTCGACGGCCGCATCATCCAGGGCGTTGCGGAGCTTCTGTTCGCGGTCGTGCGCGACCTTGCCTATACCGCGATCACCTCGTTTTCCGAGTGCGCGCCGCAGGAGGTTACTTCCGGCAGCATCACCAACACCGTTTTCGGGCTGATGCGCAATGCGCGCATCCTCAAGCCGGCCGATCCCAACCTGGTGGTCTGTTGGGGCGGGCATGCCATTTCGCGGCACGAATACCTTTACACCAAGGAAGTCGGATACGAACTGGGGTTGCGCGGCTTCGATATCTGCACCGGCTGCGGTCCCGGCGCGATGAAGGGCCCGATGAAGGGCGCCACCATCGGCCATGCCAAGCAGCGGCAGCAGGACAGCCGTTATATAGGCATTACCGAGCCCGGAATCATCGCCGCCGAATCGCCCAATCCGATCGTCAACCATCTGATGATCATGCCGGATATCGAGAAGCGGCTCGAAGCGTTCGTGCGGCTGGGACACGGCATCATCATTTTTCCCGGCGGAGTGGGTACGGCGGAGGAAATCCTGTACCTGCTCGGCATCCTGCTGAACGAGAAAAATGCGGATCTGCCGTTTCCCCTGCTGCTTTCGGGCCCGGCCGCATCGCGCGCGTATTTCGAGCAGATCGACCGTTTCATCCGCCTGGTGCTGGGCGCCGAGACGGCTGCCCGCTACGAAATCATCATCGACGATCCGCCGGAGGTGGCGCGGAAAATGGCGGCCGGCATCAAGCGTGTCCGCGAGTACCGCATTGCGCACCGCGATTCGTTTTTCTTCAACTGGTCCGTCGATATCCCGCTGGAATTCCAGCAACCGTTCCAACCGACGCATGCGGCGATGGCGGCACTCGACCTGCATCGCATGCGTCCCGTTTCCGGCCTGGCCTCGGATTTGCGGCGCGCATTTTCCGGCATCGTGGCCGGCAATGTCCGCGAGGAAGGGCAGCGCCAGATCCAGGAATATGGCCCTTTCCGGATCAATGGCGATATCGAGATCATGCGTGCCCTGGACGGGCTGCTGACTGCATTCGTGGAGCAGCGGCGCATGAAGCTCTCAGGCGACTATGTTCCCTGCTATCAGGTGCTGACCTGAGAGACCGGGCCGCGGCGGCATGAATCGGACCGGGGATTGCCCGTAGCCGGCGCTTGTCCCCGACGGACGACCGTTCATCGGAAGGGGACTTGCGGATGCAATGGGGGGCGGTAGCCTAGGCCCAAGGTATTGTCGTGGTCATGGGGGGTGTGCATGCGAGTCCATGCATCGGGATTCACATTGGCCGAATTGCTGGTCACCTTGGTGGTTCTGTCGATTCTGCTGATGGTGGCCGTCCCCAGTTTCAACGGGGTGATGAATTCGAACCGCACCGCAACCACCGTCAACGAGCTGACGGCAACAGTGGGGTTGGTACGCGCCGAAGCCCTGCGCAGCACGCGAGGTGCCTACATGTGCGCCAGTTCCGATGGAGCCAGTTGCGGTACCGACTGGAGCGAAGGCTGGATCGTTTGGAACGATCTTGACGGCAATGGCGCGGTTGCGGCCAGCGAGGTCATCCGCCATGTGCAGGCCAAGCGCGGAATGCAGATCGTGGGTCCTGGCGCGAGCATCCGTTTCGACTCGCGCGGGCGGATCGTCGCCGGCGCTCCGGCCACCATCACCTTGCAGCCTGAGCATTGCGGAGAGCGCGCTTTGCGGCGAACCATGGTCATCAGTACCGCGGGACAATTGCAAAAGGGCGCGGCGGAGGAATGTCAATGACGATGAATCATCCGAGATCCCGGATCTATTCTTTTTCCCGGCGCAACGCCGAGGGTTTCACCCTGGTCGAAGTCATGGTCGCGGTGCTTATCATGGGCATCGGGCTTCTGAGCTTTGCGTTGTTGCAAACCATGACGGTGCGTTTCACCCAAAGTGCGAACCAGCGTACCCAGGCGACCAACCTCGCGGCGGAACTGCTGGATCAGATGCGCACCAATCGGATATTGGCCGTGCAGTACGTCTCGGCCACGTTCGACGGAGGCACGGTGACCCATACATGCCCGCAGCAGCTCAATGCGGTATCGATCGCCCAGAACGTGGAGCGCTGGCAGTGCGAGGTCCAGATGGCTTTGGGAGACACTTCGGCGGCTGACGTCAAGTACGAAGCCGGAGTCGCTACGGTCACCATCACCTGGGGTGACAACAAGCGCTGGGAAACCGACGCAGCGCTGGAAACCGGTACGGTCAGCCTGAGTACGCGGCTATGAATCCGAAGCGGGTTTACAACGGGGATCACGCTGTTTCCGGTCTTGGCCGACGTGCCGGGGCGTCGGGTCTTTCCCTGGTCGAGCTGATGATCGCCTTGCTGATCGGCACCATCCTGTTGATCGGGCTGGTGCAGATATTCTCCGCTTCGCGCGAGGCCTATCGTCTTTCCGAAGGCTTGTCGCGAGTGCAGGAAAACAGCCGTTTCGCGCTGGATTACATGCAGCGCGACATACGCATGGCCGGGCATTGGGGATGCGTGAACGACCAGGCGATGACCCAGAGCGAGAAGTTCTATGCCAACGGGTTCTACCAGATGCATCTCAAGAGCGCGACCGAGCCGGCATTGAATTTCTCCCAGTCGATCGATGTCTTCGAAGCCGACAATTCCGCTCCCGGTGATACCGTTGCCATCGGCGCGACCGGAGCGGGGACATGGTCGCCCACCATTCCCGCGTATCTTTCTTCCCTGTCGCCGGCGCCGACCGCAGGCAGCGACATCATCGTCATCCGTTATTTGAGCGCGCAGGGCGTGCCGGTGACGGAGGTGGGCCCGGATCTCATAAAGACGGATGCGACCAAGTGGAGTGTCCTGACTCAGGAGGGAGTCGCGACCCCCAGCCTGTTCGGTATATCGGACTGTACGTATCTGGATGTGTTCCAGGGCAGCGGTGTGACTGCCGGGTCCCTTACCGTCTCGGCGGGAGGCATGAATGCGACGGGTTTCGATCCTTCCTCGCGATACTCGGCGAGCGAGGAAAGCACCCGCTCGACTCTGTATCGCGCAGAGGTGATTGCCTATTACGTTTCCAGCAACGCCAACGTCAACGAAGGGGAGCCGACGCTGTATCGCGCCCGTTTCCAGGCGTCCGGAGGTGCGCTGGCTTCAACGTCGGAGCCGCTGGTAGAGGGCATCGAAAACATCCAGTTGATCTATGGACAGGATGAATCCGCCGACCTGTCCGATCTGACTGGACGCATCACCCGTTATGTGACAGGCAATTCCATCATGACTCAGGAGCAGTCGCTGCGGATAGGCGCCGTCAAGCTGGCGGTGCTGGCCAGGAGCCGGGAACGTGCTTCGGTCAGTGATCAGAACACCTTGGAGGGGTTGGGCACCCGATTCACCGTTCCCACGGACGGACGCTATCGCGCTGTTTATGAAACCACGATTGCGGTGCGCAATCGGTTGTATGGCAACTGACCGGGGCAATATGACATGCCGAACCATCGAAATTCATTGAAGATCGCACCCAGGTCCAAACAGGAAGGCGTGGTGTTGTATGTCGCCATGGTCATGCTGATATTGCTGGCGCTGATCGGCATCGTCGGCATGCAGGTGGCGGCGCTTCAGGAAAAAATGTCGGCCAGCTACAGAAATTCGGCACTCGCGTTTCAACGGGCGGAAAGGCAGACCCGTGGGGTCGAGTGTTATGTCGAGTCGCAGGTCAATGGCGAGGCGATGCCCACCGGCTGCATCACCGTGACCGTGGATTCGGCCTGCGACCTGGATTTCGATGCGACGAATTGGGCACAGGAGCGCTCCCTGAGCGAGATCGCCAGCGCCTCGGCGCGTTCGATCGGCAAATGCATTGCAGGCAGTACCGATCTGGGCATGGGAGTCAAGCCGGAAAGCGAGGAGGCGAACCCGATATACCAGATAACGGCCTATGCCACCGATTTCGACAGCAATCCAACCGCGGATGCCGCGATAGATACCATCTTCAGACCTTGAGGTATTCGATATGATGTCTCGTCGAAAAGTTTATATCGGATCATCCGCGCTGCTGGTCGGTGCTGTGATTGGCGGCTATCTGATCTTTGGCCAGGCGCGTCAGGGGGGAGGCGGCGAAGAGCTGGCGCAGTCGCCGATGAATATCGAAGCACCGGTGCCGCCCGCGTTCATCATGGCGCTGGACGACTCCACATCGATGTTTTCCGAGACCATCAGTGACAGCTATGATGGCGGATATGTATGGGAAAACAAGAGTTTCTATGATACGGCGGGAGAACCCGCGAAACTCGGCTCTGCCAGGTGGTCATCATACTGGCTTCTGTTTCCTTATCCGTACCCGAACAAAGATAGACCGAATCGATGGGCGATACCGCCATTCGCCGGATATGGGTTCGCCAGATCGCCGGATATCAATCCGTTCTATTTCGATCCCAGGATCGATTATCCCAGCTGGAAGACGCAGGACGGCAAGAGTTATGGCGTCGGCACATACGGTATTCCCTCGCTGGAGATTGCGGTCAGGCCGGATGCAGCGCCGGTCGATCCCCGGCTCCCTTCCAGCACGGGTGTGCCGCCGGCCGGTTACAGCAACCTGAGACTGAATCTGACCCAGGACATAAGGCCGGACCCCATAACAAGGGACGATACGTTTTTGGTCTTTGCCGGAATGGTCATTCCCGCGGGTACGGAGATCTATATCACTACTACTGCCGACCTCACTACTACTAATGCTGACGACAACCGTATGAAGTATCCCTGCAAAGGCGGCTACTACTCCCCTCCCGAGCTGAAGGACCTGAGCCGGGGATGGCAGACCTTGGGCAGCAGTCTTATCCTTAGCGATAGGCCTGGTATTTCGGCAGCGAATGGTTATGGTTTCTGCGAATTGGGAATCCGCTATTTTGCGCCGACGTTCTATCTCAAGTCGCGGACGGTGGGTCCCCACTATGGCTATACTGCCGCGCCCACGGCGATTACCAATCCTGCCGGCGGAATGCCCGGCACACTGTGGAAATACGAAATCAAGCGGGAAAACTTCGGTTCCCAGCAGTCATATGACGCGGCCATTCAGAATTTCGCGCGCTGGTTCACTTTTTACCGGGTTCGCCGTGATGCGCTGATCGGGGGAGCCACCAACGCATTGACCTCCGTCAACAGCATGCGGATAGGTGCTCTCAATATCACCGAACATACGTACTACTATGATGCGACCAACCACAGGCTCCCGATGTATGACATGCGGGTGGAAGCGGACCGGATCAAATTGTTCGATAAATTGACCGCCATGAATCCGACGGGCAGTACGCCGAACATCCAGGCGGTTCAAGCCGCGGGCGAGCAGTTCAAGCGAACGGATGCCGATGCCCCGGCCCAGTTGAGGTGCCAGAAGAACGCCGCCATGCTGCTGACCGATGGGTTCTCGAATGACTACGGGAATATCAATGTCGGTAATGTTGATGGTAGCCTGGGCGCGCCTTTTGCCGATACGCATTCCGATACCTTGGCGGATGTAGTGGCGAAATACTACACGCAGAATCTGCGCGCCGATTTGCCTGCCAACCAGGGATCGGTGCCGGTTCCCGATGAGTGCCGGCTGACGCCGGTGGACAAGAGGCTGGATTGCCAAAAAGATCCCCACATGAATTTCCACGCAATCGCATTGGGGGCCAATGGAAAAATTTTTGGCGACGGCAGGGATTATCATCCTGTCGACGGAGATTATTCCAACATTGATCCGGACCCGTATGCCGCTGGTCATTATCCGCAATGGAATGTGGAAGACCAAAAACCTCAAAACGGCATTGCCACCGCCGTCGATGACATCTGGCATGCGACCCTGACCGGTCGCGGTCTGATGATCAATGCCAAGCGGCCGGAGCAGATCGCCGCGGCGATGAACAACATCCTGGGCAATGTCGGCGGCGGCACTACCACGGCGGGCACGCTGGGTCTGACGGGGGCGCGTATCGGGACCGGATCATTCACCGTGGAGCCTACCTATGTATCGGCGAACAGCAGCACCGACTGGTACAGTTATTTGCGTGGATACAAGATTGTCAGGGATGTGTATACCGGCAAGTTGACGAACACGCTGGCCTGGGAGGCATCGGGAAAACTGGCCGGCATGAATTCCAGTGAGCGCAATATCTGGTTTGCCAAACCATCCGGCAATGCGCATCCGAATGTGAATGAGTTCAATGCTTCCAATGTCTCCAGCCTGGATGCGTTGTGCACGGACCCATTGGCGCGTTGCGCATCGGCCATCAACGGATTGGGCGTGACCGTCGCCGAGGCGGTGGCGTATCTGCGCGGTTCGAGGAACAAGGAGCCTACTCCGCTGCGTTACAGGACCACGCTGCTTGGCGATATCGTCAATTCCTCGCCGGTGATTTCGGCGGCAAGAGACGATTATGGCTACCGTTCGCTGCGCACCGTCAACGCGGGTGTGACGGTCGTCGATCCCTATGGCTATGCGGGTTATCTGTCCGACAAGAGCGCAACAAGGACCAGCAGCATGGTTTTCGTGGGCGCGAACGATGGCATGCTGCATGCTTTCGACGAGAATGGCGTCGAAAAGTTCGCCTACATACCCCAGACCTCCTTGACCCATATGGGCAATCTGCTTTTCCCGTATAGCGTCAGCAGGCTCGACGAGCAGGTTTTCCAGCATCGTTATTATGTGGACGGTCCGGTATCGTTGTCGGATGTGCGGATAGGCAATGCATGGAAGACGATGCTGGTGGGAACGTCCGGAGCGGGTGGACGCAGTGTATTCGCACTGGATGTGAGCAATCCGGGCAGTTTCTCCGCTTCCAACGTCAGTTGGGAGATTTCCGACAACGACAGCGATGAAGCGATCGGCAAGAATATCGGTTATGTCCTTGGCAAGCCGGTCATCGTTCCGGTGAGTGTCGGCGGCAACCCTTCCTGGAAGGCGATCTTCGGCAACGGATACAACAGCGAGAACAAGAAGGCGGCGCTGTTCATCGTGGATATGGGCACCGGTGCCACCTCCGTGGTGGAGGCCGAAGAGTCGGCCATGGCCGATCAGCCCAATGGACTCGGAAATATCGTCGTGGTCGATCGCTATATCGGCAGCACCAGCACGCCTGGCGCGGATGGTTATGCCGATACGGTCTATGCCGCCGATCAGAATGGCGCGATCTGGAAGTTCGATATCGGTTCGGCGACGCCGAGCGTACGCGGTACCGTATTCGTTGCCACGGATGGTTCCGACAACAGGCAGTCGATCACTGGGGGCATAACCGCCACGCGAGGCGCGTCCGGTGGCGTGATGCTGTATTTCGGGACCGGCAGTTACTCGTTCGAAAACGATCGGGCTGACAATAGCGTGCAGACTTTCTATGCCGTCCTGGACCGGGAAGCGACCGCTCAATCCACGCTGACGCGTGCGGATCTGCGCCAGCAGCTCATTGCGGAGGAAGCGGCGAATGGTTCCCGTACGTTCAATTATTTCGCCGGCGCCACTTTGGGCTGGTATGTCGATCTGATGGTGCTTTCCAAGGGAACCCTGGATGGTGAAAGGATCGTGGGTACGCCGGCGGTCAATAGCGGTATCGTGTTCTTCACCAGTTATCAGCCGGTCGGCGGCGGTTGTGCGGGTAGCGGCATCAACCGGCTTTATGGAGTCAATGCCATTTCCGGCGCTCCCGCCATGTCTTCGGTCAAGATCGGCTCGCCGACAGGCTCGACGGTCGCGAGCGGTACCGGTGGCGTTACCTTGGATACTTCCGGCAGCGCGCCTGTCAAGGACATCGCAATCATGAGTACGCCGCGGGTTTCACCTCTGACAGGGAAACCATCAGCGGCAGAGGTCGCCGCCGCCACCGCCGCCCGCTGTTCGATGGTGGTCCAGGTTGCGGGTGCGCCGGCATTGTACCTGCCGCGTCCGTGCGGGCGTCAGTCATGGCGCCAGATCCGATAAGCGGAGATATTTCAAATGTCATGCATGCAATCCAACAGCAATCATCAAGCCGTGTCGATGGAAAAACTCCGCGCCAATGCAGGTTTCACACTGGTCGAACTGATGGTCGCGGTGGTCGTTATCGCGATACTGGCCTCCATCGCATACCCTACTTACGAAGGCCAGATGCGAAAAGCGGCACGCCGGCAGGCGCAGGCGGACATGGTGCATTACGCACAGCTTGCCGAGCGTCGCTATACGATACAGAACACCTACTCGGGGTTTACGCTGCCGCACGAGCAGTCCCCGAGCATGGGGGATCGGATACGCTACACGTTGGCGGTTTCGACTACCGATGGCAACGGAACGACGACGCCCGGCTTCGAAATAACCGCGACGCCCGTCGATCGGCAAACGTCTGATAGCTGCGGTACGCTCACATTGAACCAGGCGGGGACCAAGACCAGTTCCGGTGATGATGTGGCCGATTGCTGGTAGCCCCATCCCTGTTGAAGCGACTGTGGTTCGTGACGATCCAATGCGTTTGTGGCCAAGTGATAACTAATCGTCCGGGTACACATGCTTCATCACAAGGACCATGCATCGCAAGGGCTGGAAATGCTAGAGCATTTCCAGCCTTTTTCAATTCCCTGGCCTGAAAAGACTCGATGGCTTCACTACGATTGACCTTCATTCGGGCGCAGCGGCGGGCATTCGCCAGTTTCTTCTTTTCCATGACATCGTGATCGGTCCTGGGTCGAGGCCATGAAGCAACGAAGGAGGTAATTCTCCCGGGAAATCTTGTGGCCGGCGGAAGTTCCGCCGGAGCCGGGAAATGACAGGCCGGTGATCGTGCCCGGCGATGGGGGTGTACGGTTGCGCGCTGGAATTGCGCCCTGGCGGGAATCCGTTTCGCTATCGATCCACGGTGAACCGGCTGGCGCGGGTCATCCGTTGATCGTCAGGCCAGGATCTGGGTGGAAACCGCAACGAAATGGCAGGCGCTGCCGCCTACCACGAACAGATGCCAGATGGCGTGCGAATAGCGGATGGACTCGCGGTGATAGAAAAAGGTTCCCAGGGTATAGAAGACACCGCCGAGCAGCAGCCATACCAATGTCGAAGTATCGAGCAGCGTCAGCATGGGTTTGATCGCCACGACGATCAGCCATCCCATGCCGATGTATATGACGGTGGACAGCTTCTTGAAGCGTCCGGTGAAGAACAGCTTGAAAACCACCCCGCTGAGCGCCAGTCCCCAGATCGCGCCAAACAAGCTCCATCCCCAGGCGCCGCGCAGCCCGATCAGGGTGAATGGCGTGTAGGTGCCGGCGATCAATACATAGATGGCGCAATGATCGAATACCTTCAGGCGGCTTTTCGCCACCGGGTGCTGGATCGCGTGATACAGCGTCGAAGCGGTATAAAGCAGCAGGAGTGCGATACCGAAGACGATGGCGCCACTGAGCTGCCAACCGTCGCCCCACACCGCAGCCAATGTAATCAGCACCGCGCCGCCGGCCAATGCGGCCAATGCGCCGATGCCATGCGTCAGGCTGTTGAAGATTTCTTCGCGGATTTCATGGGCGCTGTCCGTGGACAGCGAGAGGGCAGTGATATTCATCGGGGAAAACTAACTCAATATGCCCGTGACTGCACGGGGGTGATCGATACGTCGGGAAGGTTCCCTCAGGCGGGATTCACACTGTATGCATGTTCTCGGGTGGCGGTGAACCTGATTCCGGGCGCCCGTTCTTCCGCCAGTTGCAGATTGACCCGGGTCGGCGCCAGATAGACCAGCTGGCCCGCCGCGTCGATGCCGAGGTGGGTTGCGTTCTTTTCCCGGAAATCCTCCAGCTTCTTGGCATCGTCGCAATGCACCCAGCGGGCGGTGACGATGCCGACGGGTTCGAACATGGCATCCACGCCGTACTCGTCCTTCAACCGGTAGGCGACGACATCGAATTGCAGCACGCCGATCGCGCCCAGGATCAGGTCGTTGCTCATCAGTGGACGGAAGAACTGGGTCGCGCCTTCTTCGGACAATTGTTCCAGACCTTTCTGCAACTGCTTGAGTTTCAGTGGATTACGCAGGCGGGCGCGCCGGAAGAGTTCGGGAGCGAAGTTGGGGATGCCGACGAAGCTGATTGGCTCGCCTTCGGTGAAGGTGTCACCGATGGAGATGGTGCCGTGGTTGTGGATGCCGATGACATCGCCGGGGAACGCGGATTCCGCGATTTCGCGGTCGCTTGCCATGAAGGTAAGCGCATTGGCCAGCTTCATCTCCTTGCCGCTGCGTACATGGAAGGCTTTCATGCCGGCGGTGAGTTTGCCGGAGCAGATGCGCATGAAAGCGACACGATCCCGATGCTGCGGGTCCATGTTGGCCTGGATCTTGAATACGAAGCCGCTGAGCTTGTCTTCGTCGGCCTGTACTGCGCGGGTCAGGGTCGCGTGGGGTTGCGGCGCCGGCGCATGCTCGACGAAGAAATCCAGCAGCGGCTGCACGCCGAAGTTGTTTACCGCCGAACCGAAGAACACGGGAGTCTGCTGGCCGGCCAGATAGGCTTCCAGGTCGAACGGATTCGAGGCGCCCTGCACCAGCTCCAGTTCCTCGCGCAGGTCGGCCAGGACTTCGGCGCCGATACGGGTTTGCAGTTCCGCATCGTCGATCGAAGCGAAGACGGTCGAATCCTGGCGTGTCGAGTTGTGGCCGGTTTCGTACAGATGCACCTTGCCCGTCAGCAGGTGCACGACCCCCTTCAGACGGTTGCCCATGCCGATCGGCCAGGTCACCGGCGTGCATTGGATGCCGAGTACGCGCTCCACTTCATCCAGCAGCGCGATGGGTTCCTTGCCTTCGCGGTCGAGCTTGTTGATGAAGGTCATGATTGGCGTATCGCGCAGCCGGCAGACTTCCATCAGTTTGATGGTGCGTTCCTCGACGCCCTTGGCGACATCGATGACCATCAGCGCCGAATCGACGGCGGTGAGCACACGGTAAGTGTCCTCGCCGAAGTCGGCGTGGCCCGGCGTATCGAGCAGATTGACGATGCGGCCGCCATAAGGGAACTGCATCACCGAGCTGGTTACGGAAATGCCGCGTTCCTTTTCCAGCGCCATCCAGTCGGAAGTCGCGTGCCGGGCCGCCTTGCGGCCCTTGACCGAGCCCGCCATCTGGATCGCGCCGCCGAACAGCAGCAGCTTTTCGGTCAGGGTGGTCTTGCCGGCATCGGGATGCGAAATGATGGCGAAGGTGCGGCGACGCGCAGCCTCGGTTGAGACTTCAGACATGGGAAATGCGCCGGAATGGCGGATAGGCAATCGCAGGGCCGGGCATTATAGCGCCAGCCCGGAATCTGGATACCGATGGTCAGGGCGATGACGCGGCGCGCGAAGGGTGCGGGAACTTCAGTTCGCGCTCGCCGTCGAACAGGCGGAACGGGACCGATTCCAGGCGCATTCCGCGATTGACCTGAACCACGAAGTGCAGATGAGGGCCGCTGCTGAGTCCGGTGTTGCCGGATTTGGCGATGGGCTGGCCGGTGGTTACCCGCTGTCCTTCCCGGAGCCGGGCGCTGCCTTCCTGCAAGTGTCCGTAGAGGGCCATGCTGCCATCGGCGTGCAGGATCCGGATGAAGTATCCGGGCAGCCCGGCGGTGACGCCGGCAGCGGTGGCCTGCCGGTCCGAGTGGATCTGCATGATGGTGCCTTCCCGCGCGGCCCGCACCGGCGTGCCTTCGGCCAGTGCGAAATCCACGGCATAGAAATTCGCCGGGTCGGAATGACTGAGTTCGCCGCCGAAACTCTGCTCGATCCGGATATCGGCGGCATCGAACGGCAACACGTAGGGATAGTCGGCTGCGGATGCGCCCGGAGCGCCCGGCATGACGCGCAGATCCAATCCGAAGGAGGCGGATCCGGCCGGATGGATCTGGGTGAGGAGTTCACGGTGGCGCGGCTGGACCACCATCCGCCTGGGCAGTTCCGGCCAGGTCCGGTTGCGGCCACGGCTACGGCTGCCGTAACGCAATTCCACTTCGACGGGCCCGCAGATCGGGTTCTCGAACCAGACCAGATACAGGTCGCCGCGCTTTTCCAGCTGGAACCTGTCCAGGCGGGATTCCGTGGAGGACGTCGTGGGCGAGCGTGATCCCGGCGCCTGCGGCCATGCGCCGCGCCAGTCGCGCCAGTCGCCGAAGGGGCCGGCGGCATGCGCGGGAATGCCGCAAAGCAGAAGCAGCAGGATCGACATGACCAGACCGGCACGCTCCGGTTTCCCGTCCAGGCGATTGCCGGAGACAGTCCGAGGCGGCTGGCGGGAAAAGACTGATCGGGAAGACATCGGCCTGGGAAGAAGGAAAACGGTTGCGGCGGCGGATTATGCCCCAAGCGTTCCGTGGCATGCGCAAGTGGAAAAGCGGGCAGGTCCGTCGTGATTCAGGCGGGAACCTGCCGTGGCGGGTGATACCCGGGCCATCCGGACCGGCCGGAATGCGATACCGGGAGGCTGCCGATCATCGGCATGGTTCCTATCATCTTTCTATCCGAATAAAGCGATTGACATGCTCCGCCACCGCTGGCAAGCTGCCTCCACCATCGAGACCGGCGGAGGGACAGGCCCTTGGATGCCGGGGCAGCCCGCGGACCTTGCAAGGTTTGCGTAGGTGCCAAATCCTGCGGGGATGCCGTTCCCGAGAGATGGTTCGATTCGCGCCCTTGCCGGCTCGGCGAACACAGACTCCGCGCGATTATTTTCGATGGCCGTTTCCGTATCTGGATAAGGCCATGAGTCTCGTGAACAACGCATCGCCACCGGAGCATGTTCCGGTTTCAGTCAAAGCCGATTTCTCCATTCCGCGACCGCAGGCTCGCCGTGGCGAGGTGCGGGTGGCGTTGCCGATGCGCTATGCCGGAGTGCACGATCTGAGCTTGCGCTACGAGATGCAAGGGCCGGCCGACGCACCGGTGGTGTTCGTCGCTGGCGGTATCTCCGCGCATCGCCATGTTTCGGCGGGCACGGAATTCACCGAGCGCGGGTGGGCCAACGACCTGGCCGTTTCCGGCCGAACCCTGGACCCGGAAAGATTCCGCATTCTCGCATTCGATTACATCGGCGCCGAAGGGCTTCTGGATGTGCCCATCGATACGGTGGACCAGGCCGATGCCGTCGCCGTGTTGCTCGATGCACTGGACATTCCGCGGCTGCGCGCCTTCGTGGGCTACTCCTATGGAGCGATGGTGGGCCTGCAGTTCGCCGCCCGCCACGGCATGCGCGTATCACGCCTGATTGCCGCCAGTGGCGTGCATCGCCCGCATCCTTATGCTTCGGCATGGAGGGCCTTGCAGCGCCGGGCGGTCGCGCTGGGACAATTGCAGTGCGCGGATGCGCAGGGGCTGGGGCTGGCCCGGCAGTTCGCGATGCTGAGTTATCGCACGCCCGAGGAATTCGGCGAGCGCTTCGATTCGCCGCCCGAGATCATCAATGGCCGGGTCCGCTGTGCGGCCGAAGACTATCTGGATGTCGCGGGTTCGCAGTATGTGGCGAGGACTCCGGTTACGGCGTTTCTGCGCCTTTCCGAGTCGATCGACCTGCATCGGGTGAATCCCGACGACCTGCGCGTGCCGACGACCGTGATCGCGGTGGAGAGCGACCGGCTCGTGCCGCTTTCGGATTCCGTGCTGCTGGTGGAAAAACTGGCGGGCAGGGGTGGACTGCGCGTTGTCCGCTCCGCTTATGGACATGATGCGTTCCTCAAGGAGACCGACCGCATCGATTCGATACTCAACAGCGTTTTACGCGATAACGATGGAGTTTTTGCATGAACGACCGATCTGCCACACCACCCGGTATCCGTCCTTCGACCGTGGCGGTGCGCGCCGGTATCGACCGCGATACCGCTTTCGGCGCGGTGACGCCGCCGATCGTGCTGTCGTCCAATTTCAGTTTCGAGAAATTCGGCCATAGCCGGACTTACGACTACACCCGCAGCGGCAACCCGACCCGCGACCTGCTGGCGGAGGCGCTGGCCGAGCTGGAAGGCGGCGCGGGCGCGGCGGTGACGGCAACCGGCATGGGGGCGGTCAATCTGGTGCTGACCGCGTTGTTGCGGCCGGGCGATGTGCTGGCGGTTCCGCACGACGCCTACGGCGGCTGCTGGCGGCTGTTCGATGCGTTGGCCAAGCAGGGGCATTTCGAACTGGTCACTGCCGATTTCACCGCTGCGGACGGGTTGCGCGAAGTATGGGCGCGGTCGCCGAAGCTGGTCTGGCTGGAGACGCCATCCAATCCGCTGCTGCGGATCACCGACCTGCGAAGGGTGATCGCCGACGCGCACGCGGCGGGCGCGTTAGTGGCGGTGGACAACACTTTTCTTTCGCCCTTGCTGCAACGGCCTTTCGAGTTCGGCGCCGATCTGGTGGTGCATTCGACCACCAAGTACATCAATGGCCACAGCGATGTGGTGGGTGGCGCCGTGGTGGCGCGCGATGCGGAGCTGCGCCAACAGATCGGCTGGTGGAGCAATGCGCTGGGACTGACCGGCGCGCCTTTCGACAGCTTCATGACCATGCGCGGTCTGCGCACGCTGGATGCCCGGTTGCGCCTGCACCAGGAGAATGCGGTGGCCGTGGTTGCGTTGCTGGAACGGCATCCGGCGGTAGCCAAAGTGCATTACCCGGGACTGGCTTCGCATCCGGGACACGAAATCGCCGCCAGACAACAGAAGGACTTCGGCGCCATGCTCAGCTTCGAGTTGCACGGTGGCGAAAATGCGGCGCGCGCATTCGTGGATGGGCTGCATTACTTCACGTTGGCCGAGTCGCTGGGCGGCGTGGAGAGCCTGATCGCGCACCCGGCCACGATGACGCATGCGGCGATGACGCCGCAGGCGCGCGCCGCGGCCGGCATCGGCGGCGGTCTGCTGCGGCTGTCGCTCGGGATCGAGGCGGCCGACGATCTGCTCAGCGATCTGGCAGGAGGACTGGAGCGCGCTTCCGCCTGAAAAGGATGGCGTGACGTGACCGGGTTGCCGGCATCAGCGCTCGATCGCGTTGCCGGCCCGCCCGCCGCGGCGGGGTTCCTTGTATTGGGCGGGCATGTCGCGGCCAGATCCAATAATGAAGGTTATTCTATGCGGCATGGGATTGACGTGAAACGACATGCGGGATGTCGTCCATCCATTCATGGGCCGGAGGTATCCGATGTCGCTCATTCTCTATCAGCGTGATGACTGCCATCTCTGCGACCTGGCGCTGGCCGTGTTGGCCGAGGCGAAGGCTCCGGATTTCAAAAGCATATTCATCGATGACGATGCCGAGCTGGAGGCCCGGTACGGAATCCGCGTGCCCGTACTGCGGTCGACCGCGACCAGTGCGGAGCTGGACTGGCCCTTCAGCCGGAATCAGGTCAGGGATTTCCTGGCAGGATGACGCATCCGTCGCAGTCGCGGTTCCGTGCGGCGGTATCCCTTCGAAAGGCGGGAGGGTTGATGCCGGATTCGGTTCCATTCCGGTCGGTTTTTGCGAGGGGCCAGGTCATCGCGATGGCATTGGTTCTCTATGCGCTGGCCGCCTGCGCATGGGCGATGGAGTTTCCCGAGAGACCGGTATTCAGGACCTTCGACAACACCTCGGGATTGCCTTCCAATGTCGTGACCGGCCTTGCGCAGGACCGCGCCGGCTACATCTGGATAGGTACCGATGATGGCCTGGCCCGTTACGACGGGATCGATTTCAAGGTCTGGCAATACGATCCCGATGACGATCAGTCGCTGCCCGACAATTCGGTGGAATTCCTGCACATCGACAGTCGCGACCGGATATGGGTGGCGCTCAACGATATGGACTCGGGCTTGGCGATGCTGGATTCTCCGGGAAGAACCATGCATCGCTTCCCCGAGCTTACGCGATCATGCCCAGGCGGGGTATGGACGATCGCCTCGGACGAAACCGGTGCGATTTGGCTGGGAACCAGTCTGGGCAAACTCTGCCGATTGAATCCGGATCAGACGGTGACTTCCTATGGCCGCATGGAAGAGGCCGGCGTGAGCAGGATCTATTCGCTGTTTATCGATGAGCGGAAACATCTGTGGATGGGCACCAATCACGGGCTGGGACGGTTGAATAGCGATGGCACGCTGGAGTTCATCGCACCGGAGATTTTCGAGAAAGAGGTCATCCTCAATTTCACGGGCGGAGAAAACGGCGACCTGTGGATATCCGCGAGCCAGCAGCTGTACCGGCTGGATGCCGCGATGCGGATCGAACCGGTCAGCTGGCAGGGTACGAAACTGGCCAGGCCCACACGCATTCTGGTCGATCGCAACGGCGGGCACTGGATTGGTTCGGCGCATGGTCTTTTTCGTGAGCATGAGGGGCGGGTCCGCCTGATCGAAACGATGCCGGCTGCCGGCTGGCTTACCGGCAACAGCATCGTGACCACGATCATGCAAGATCACGAGGGAGGTCTCTGGGTGGCCAGCGCCACCCAAGGGCTGGCCTACCTGGTTCCCGATTGGAGAAGGTTTGCCGGATACTCGCACGTCCGTGAAACGAGCAGTGGAAATTTCTATTTCCGGAACGCGATCAGTGACGGCGACCAGTTCCTGGTGGCAGGCTCCGACGGGATATACCGGCTTGATCCCGGCGAGTCGGAACTTGCACCCTTCGCGGACCTCTCCGCCCTCGGGCCCGGCTGGCTCTGGTCGATCGACAAATCTTCCGATGGCGGCCTGTGGATCGGACGCGACCGGAGTTACAGCCAGTATTTTCCAGCGACGGGCCGTGTCAGAACCTGGACGGTGGATAACGACTCCGTCAATATTGTTCTGGCTGCTCCCGGTGGAAACGTATGGATTTTCAGCGGGCAGGAAGGACTGCAATTGCGCGATCGCAATGGAAAGATTCTGGAATCCATTCCGCCGGAGAGCGAATCGGGACCGTCCATCGATGATGTCAGTAAACTGTTCTGGGGTCCGGACGGCGAGCTGTGGATCGCAGGCACTGGCGGGGTGTTCCGCAAACAGGGCGGTGTCGTCCGGCCCATTCTGGATGCCGAAGGCGACACGCTGCATGTCGTCAAGGACGTACTGTTTGAAACTCCGTCGAGGGTCTGGCTACTCCGGTATGGCGTGATCGAACGGTATGCGTGGAATGGCAGGATATTGGCGCTGCAGGAGCGTCTGGGCAAGGAACAGGGAGTCCCGGCGGTCGATACATCGGGGCTGATGCTGGGACATGCGGGCAGCATCTGGGCGACCACCGCGCGCGGCCTTTTGTCCTATCGGCCTGGTGCGTCGCAGGTTCGCCTGTACGGCCGCAGTGACGGATTGCTGGATGCCGAGTTTTTCCTGAGACCCGCCGCGCGCAACGATTCCGACATGGGATTGGTGGTATCCAGGAATGCCGTCACCCTGATCGATCTGCATGCGTCGCCTGTCAGTGTTCCGCGGCCCAGGCTGGTATTGGAGTCGTTGAAGGTCCGGCGCGATGGGGTCGAGCATGTGATCCCGTCATCGGGCGAGGTGGTGCTGGCTCCTGATGATCGCGAACTGCGGATCACCGTCCATGCCCTTTCCTTCGTGAACCCCAAATTGAACCGGTATCGGTTTCGTGTGGATGGGTACGAAAGGGAGTGGCTCGATCAGGGGAACAACAACGAGCGCATCATGTCCAGACTCGATCCCGGAAATTACCGGGTCGAATTCCAGGCGGCCAATTCGGAAGGCGATTGGTCCGATGTGGAGCATTTCGATTTGCGCGTGTTGCCGCCCTGGTGGAAGAGCGGCTGGGGCATCGCGTTTTTCGTTCTGCTGGCGTTGCTGCTGTTGTCCATATCCGCCCATGTCTACAGAAGGCGCCTGGAGCAGCAACACCAGTACCAGATGGTATTGCACAGGCACGAACTGGCCGAAGAAGCATCCCAGGTCAAGACACAGTTCCTGGCCACGCTGGGACATGAGGTACGCACGCCGATGACGGGTGTGCTGGGCATGAGCGAACTGTTGCTGGCGACTCCGCTGGACGACCAGCAGCGCAGGCATATCGATTCGATCCGGCGCGCTGGCAACCATCTCCTGCGACTGGTGAACGATGCGCTGGACATGGCCCGTATCGAATCGGGGAAGCTGGAACTGGATCCGGCTCCGTTTGCCTTGTCCGAACTGGTGGCGGATGCGGCCGACCTGGCCCGGCCCCTGGCCACGAACAAGGGACTGGTGTTCCAGGCATGGAGCGACGGGGCCATGCCCGCCTGGTGGCATGGCGATATCTATCGAATCCGCCAGGTCCTGCTGAACCTGCTGAGCAATGCGGTCAAATTCACCGATGAAGGAGCGGTGACGTTGCAGGTTTTCCCGGCGCAGCCCAAGGGGCTGTGTTTCGTCGTGCGCGATACCGGCGTCGGTCTGAGCAAGGAGCAACGGCAACGTCTGTTCATTCCGTTCGTGCAGGCCGAGGGCGCGCGGACCACGGCGCGGTATGGCGGCAGTGGACTGGGGCTGGCGATCAGCCAGGAACTGGTGCTGGCGATGAAAGGGCGTATCGATGTGGAGAGTACGCCAGGCCTGGGATCGGTTTTTTCCGTGACGCTGCCGCTGGATCCGGTTGAGACTGCGCCGGCCGGCATCGGCGGCGGCGGAGTTTCGCCACCGTCATTGCCGAAATTGAAACTTCTGCTGGTGGAGGACGATTCCACCGTTGCAGATGTCATCGCCGGCCTGCTGCGGGGCCTGGGCCACGAGGTCGCACATGCGGCCCATGGGCTGGCGGCATTGGCGGAGATGGCCGAGGCATCGTTCGACATGCTTCTGCTGGATCTGGATCTGCCCGGCATCGATGGCCTGTCGCTGGCAATGCAACTGCGTTCGTCCGGCTTCGATGGTCCGTTGATCGCGGTGACGGCGCGCACCGAAGCCGATATCGAGGACAGGACGCGACAAGCGGGCTTTGATCTGTTCCTGCGCAAACCGGTGACAGGCGCCATGTTGGCCAGGGCACTGGACACGGCGGGGCGTCGTTCCGGGTCGGACGACAGGGAACAGGGGTGACGGCCGCGGCGGCTATGGTCATGAAAAACGCCCCGCTGCACGCAAGCGTGGCGGGGCGCTGTCGTGGATTTCCGCTGTTTCAGCGTTTGCTGAACTCGTGCACGGCGTCGACCAGGAGGCCAACGTGCTCCGGATTCATGTCCGGCGACATGCCGTGCCCCAGATTGAAGACATGTCCCTCGCGGGAACCGTTGTTGCCCTGGGCGTAACTGTCCAGCGTCTGGCGGACCTGCTGGCGGATGGCGTCCGGCGAGCCATACAGAACGGCCGGATCCAGGTTGCCCTGGAGCGCGACCTTGCCCTGGACGCGTTGCGCGGCTTCCGACAGTTCGATCAGCCAATCCGCGCCGACCGCTTCGGTACCGGTGGCGGCGAGCGCCTCGAGATGCGCCGCATTGCCCTTGCCGAACAGGACCAGTGGTACGCGCTGTTCGCCTTCGCCGCGCGGCAGTTCCTGGGCGATGCGCTGCAGATAGGGCAGCGAGAATTCGCGGTACATGGCGGGGCTTAGGACTCCGCCCCAGGTGTCGAATACCTGCAATGCCTGCGCGCCGGCAGCGCGCTGTGCGGCCAGATAGGCGATCACGGCATCGGCGTTGATCTCCAGCAGACGGTGCAGCAATGCCGGCTGGTTGAGCGCCATCGCCTTGATCCTGGCGTAGTTCTTGCTGCTTCCGCCTTCGACCATGTAGCACGCCAGGGTCCAGGGACTGCCGGAGAAGCCGATCAGCGGCGCCTTGCCCGCCAGTTCGCGGCGGCTGGCGCGCACGGCATCCATCACATAGCGCAGGTCGGTCTCCATGTCCGGAACGCCGAGGCGCGCGACCTCCCGCTCGGATGTCACGGGATGCTTGAACTTGGGACCTTCGCCCTCGACGAAGCACAGCTCCAGGCCCATGGCGTCGGGAATGGTGAGGATGTCGGAAAACAGAATGGCCGCATCCAGGTCGAAGCGCCGCAGCGGTTGCAGCGTGACTTCGCAGGCGATGTCCGGATTCTTCGCCATTGCCAGAAAACTACCGGCCCGGGCGCGGGTGGCGCGATACTCGGGCAGATAGCGTCCAGCCTGGCGCATCAGCCAGACCGGCGTGCGATCCACGGGCTGGCGGCGCAGCGCGCGCAGTAACCGGTCATTGAGCAATGGCGCATTGGACACGATGGAGAACTCCCGAATGGTTGGATGAGGAGAAAAGGCCCGATTCCGACGCCGGACCGGATGGCATCAGCCGCGAGGCGCGTCGGCGCCCTGTGCGAAGGTCACCTGGTAACCGCGTTTGATCGTACTGTCGCGGGCTTTCTCGAAGGCGGTCGTCGCTTCTTCCTGCAGCAGATACTGTTCGCGACGGAGCTGGCTGCGCCCGCCGATCATGCCGCTTTCGCGCAACAACTCCCAGCCGCCGAACAGATCCGGCTGCAGGATCAGTCGCACATACCGGGGCGGCTCGTTGGCATTGGGAATCTGCTGAAGGAAGACGCGCATGCGGGGATTCTAGCCGATGGGCATGGAGAACCGGGCAGGCTCCGCAACGGAGGCGGGATCCGCTACGGGATCGAGGACTCCAGCAATGCCAGCACGGCGGCTTCATCCACATCACCAACCACGCGCGCCTGTCCGATGCCCGCCCAGAGGATCAGGCGCAGGCGTCCGGCGATGTTTTTCTTGTCCAGGCGCATGCGCGCGAGCAGCGCCCCGGCGTTCAGGCCGGCCGGCAGCCCGGTCGGCAGGCCGCTGTCGTCCAGCAGTTTCCGCAATCGCTGGGCATCCGCGTCGCCGGCGAGGCCCAGTCTCGCGGACAGCTTCGCCGCCAGCACCATGCCGACCGCGATGGCTTCGCCGTGATTGAAGGCCTGTCCGGAATGGCTGGCATAGCCCTGTTCGGCTTCGATGGCATGACCGAAGGTATGACCGAAATTCAGCAGTGCGCGCTCGCCGCGCTCGAACGGATCGAGTTCGACGATCTGCGCCTTGTGTTCGCAACTGCGGGCAATGGCGTGACTCAGCGTTGGGTCGTCCTTTCCCAGCAGTGCGGCGCGGTTGACTTCCAGCCACTCGAAGAATCCGGGGTCGCGGATCGCGCCGTATTTGATGACTTCGGCCAGGCCCGCGCGCAGCTCGCGCGGCGGCAGCGTGCGCAACGCTGTCGTATCGGCGAATACCGCTGTCGGCGGGTGGAACGCGCCGACCAGATTCTTGCCTTGCGGAATGTCCACCGCAGTCTTGCCGCCGACCGAGGAGTCGACCATGGCCAGCAGCGAAGTCGGTAATTGCACGCAGTCCACGCCGCGCATCCAGCAGGCTGCGGCAAAGCCGGCCAGGTCGCCGACCACGCCGCCGCCGAGCGCGAATACGCAGGCATCGCGCGTGGCGCCCAACGCTGCCAGCGCATCGACGGTCTGTTCGAAATGAACCAGCGTCTTGGAGGCCTCGCCGGCGGGAATGACATGCGTGGCCAGCTTCAGATCGGGACGCGCCTGCGCCAAGGCATCGTGCAGCGCGGTCGCATACAGCGGCGCGACATGGCTGTCGCTGACGATCAGGGCATGGCGACCGCGGATCGAACCGCTCAGCGCGCCCGTGTCGGCCAGCGTGTCGGCACCGATGGTGATGCGATAGGGGTGGGGTTCGCCGATTTCGACGACACGCGGGGACGAGGTCATGATGTGGTCCGGTTGCATTGCCAGTGTCGATTGAGCCGGGTGCCGAGCCGCAGGCAGACATCGGCGGTACTGAGGTGGTTGGTATCGAAGCACAGATCGGCCACTTCCCGGTACAAAGGCTCGCGCACCGCCGCCAGTTCGGTCAGCGTGCGGCAAGGGTCCGTCGTCTGCAGCAGCGGCCGGTTGGGGTCCTGGCCGATGCGCTGCAGCTGGACATCGGGAGCCACCTGCAAATACACCACGAAACTGCGTTCACGCATCTGTCGCCGATTGTCTTCGCGCAGTACCGTGCCGCCGCCGGCGGAGACCAGCAGGCCTTCCCCAGCCAGCAGTTCTTCCAGCGCGGCGCGCTCGTACTCGCGGAAACCGCGCTCGCCGGCGCGGGCGAATATCTCGGGAATGCTGGCGCCGACACGTTCGACGATGAAATGATCGGCATCGACATGGGTCAATCCGAGTCTGCCTGCCAGACGGCGTCCGACCGCGCTTTTGCCCGACCCCATCGGGCCGACCAGTACCAGATTGGGGGCGGGATTCATAGGCGGCAATGCTAGCATCCGCGCGTTCGGTCAGTCATGCGCGGGTGGCGGTGAGCCGGTGCGCGCATG
Organism: Lysobacteraceae bacterium; assembly: GCA_031263725.1. Taxonomy (GTDB): domain Bacteria; phylum Pseudomonadota; class Gammaproteobacteria; order Xanthomonadales; family Xanthomonadaceae; genus JAITWM01. Next base: position 27,546 of record JAISFF010000078.1, read on the forward strand.
GGCCGAATGACTGATGATCCGGCGCTGCGAATCCAGGGCAAGGGTATGCCCGGCGATGCCGGGCAGTTCGCGCAGCGCCTGTCGGCTGACACGCTCGAAATGCTGGACGAAGCGCTGCACCTGTGCCCGGGTCATCCCCGTCCGACCGGAGCGGGCCGCCTGGAGGGCCTGCTCCTGTTGCCAGCGCCAGTCGGTCACGATGTCGAAACCGGGAGGTTGCAGAAACCACAGGATATCCAGGCGTGCCCAGACTGCGGGATAGGCGTGCGCCAAAGCCTCGTTGCACCAATGGCGCCACTGGCCGCCGGCGTCTTCCCGGCGCTCCAGCGCATTGATCGGAGCCAACAACTCGTGCTCCGGTTGCGGCGGGGTTTGCAGGAACCAGCCTTCGAACACCAGCAGATCCAGCGGTCTGTCCAGGCTGGTCCAATCGGCGCGGGGGAGGCGGTCATCGGCGAGTTTGTCGAACCTGGGCAGGGATGGGCGTTCGCCATTGCGCACCGCATCCAGGGTGTCCAGCATCAGGGGCAGGTCGTGGGTTCCGGGCGGACCCCGCGTCGCCAGCAATGGATGCACCGTTCGCGCCAGGTCCCGGCGCCGTGCGCGCGGCAGGTAGAAATCATCGATCGATAACGCGGCCGCATGCAGGCTGTGCGTTGTGGCTGCCGCGACGATCTGCGCCGCCAGGGTGGATTTGCCGCTGCCCTGCAGGCCGCTGATCGCCAGGATCGGAACGCGCGCCGGTATCGATAGCACGCTATCCAGCGCGGCCTGGGTCCAGATATCGACGAAGCCGTTGTACGTCTGCACGCTCATGCGGCGACAATAGCGCGAATCCACCCATTGCGATGACAGCGGGAGATTCCCCAATGACTGATCTGTATGGCGAGGCGCTGGCGACGTTTGCCGATTTGTTCGAGGAGGCCGGCAACAGCCGCGAGCCGGAAGCCAATGCGATGATCGTTTCCACGGCGACGGCCGCTGGCGTGCCTTCCTCGCGCGCCGTGCTGATGAAATCGTTCGATCGGCGCGGGTTCGTTTTCTACACCCATTTCACCAGCAGGAAAGGGCGGGAAATGTTGGAGAATCCGCGCGCGGCTTTGCTGTTCCTGTGGCGCAGCCTGCGCGAAGCGGGCATCCAGGTGCGTATCGAGGGGCGCGTCGAACAGGTCGAGGCGCAAGAAGCCGATGCGTACTTCGCCAGCCGGCCCAGGGCCAGCCAGATCGGCGCCTGGGCGTCGCGGCAGTCGCTGGAGCTGGATTCGCGTGCGAGCTTCGAGCGGCATCTGGAAGAGCTCGATGCGGAGTACAGCGGACGCGATGTGCCGCGTCCTCCCACCTGGGGCGGGTTGCGGGTGGTGCCGTTTGCTTTCGAGTTCTGGTACGGCGCACGGTTCCGCCTGCACGAGCGCTGGCGCTACGAGCAGTCGCCGGATGGCGATGGCGGCTGGAAGAAGTGGATGCTTTATCCCTAGAGCGTCCGCCTGGCTCAATAGTTGCGCTGGAACTGAATGTTGTGGTCCTGGCCGTTCGCATGGACAGTGATGTCGAAGCGGAAAGTGTCGCGCGGATGGGGGCGGAACGTGGCGATGTAGTCCACATAGTCGCCCGTCCTGACCGGACGCAGATCCAGATGCTGCGCACGCTCGTCCAGGTCCCGCACGATCGCCTTGACCGAGCCTTCGATCGGCTGTTCCTCGCCGCTATCGGTTTTTCGCAGTGCCACCACGAGCAGGCCGGAGTCGGCGTTGCGCTCGACCTCGTAGTGGCGCGCGGTTTCCTCGTTCAGGGACAGAGTGGGGATCGCACTGTACCGGACCCGCAGATTGCCGAAGTCGGAGTGCGCGGGCTGGTCCGCGATGAATTCCGCGGTTCGGGGCGTTTCCTGGCCGGAGCAGGCCGCCAGGGCAAGTAACAGCGGGACAAAGGCAAATCGTTTCATGGTCGCTTACCGGGGGCAGGGTGAAGGGCGTCGGTCAATATCGGCATGCGGGCGGCGATGCTTTCCGGCGCGGAGGTCGTCCCGCAGTGTAATGCGGAAACGGACGAGTGACGGCCGATCCTGCTGGATGCGGTCTGGTGAAGGATGGTGTCTCACTCGCCCGGGGCGGGGCGCGCGCCGAACAGCGCGGTGCCGATGCGGACCATGGTGGCCCCTTCGGCGATCGCCAAGGCGAAGTCCTCGCTCATGCCCATCGACAGGGTGTCGATCCGTGGATGGCTCCGATGCAGTGCGTCGAACAGGGATTTCATCCGCTGAAAAGCCTCGCGCCTGTGCGCCATGTCCGGGTGCGGTGCCGGAATCGCCATCAGGCCGCGCAATCGCAATGCCGGTTCGGTCGCGATCTGCCGGGCCAGTTCGGCGGCCTGTTTCGGTGGACAGCCGTGTTTGCTGGCTTCCGCGTCGATATTGACCTGGATCAGGACGTTGAGCGGTGGTTGCGCCGGTTCGCGATGGCGCGCCAGCTCGGTCACCAGTTTGGGGCGATCGACCGTCTGTATCCAGTCGAAGGAGCGGGCGGCCAGTCCGGCCTTGTTCGATTGCAGGTGCCCGATCAGGTGCCACTCCAGGTCCAGCGCGGCCAGGGCCTCGCGTTTGGCGATGGCTTCCTGCACATAGTTTTCTCCGAAAGCGTGCTGTCCCTGTGCCGCCAATGCGGCAACCGCATCGGCGCTTTGCCGCTTGGAGACGGCCAGCAGACGGGCTTCGGGATGTCCTGGAACACCGGCTTCGCGAATCTGTTCAAGTATCTGTATCAATGAGGTCATCTAATTTGTTTGTAACGATCGAGGGGGCAAAGTAAGCTGATGCAATGGGGCTATACTTCCCCAGGGGAAAAGGACCGAAACTGTTTCGGCCCGTCATTGTATTCATTAGCGTAGGGTAATCTCGATGGATATCGCCGAATTACTGGCATTTTCGGTTAAGAACAAAGCATCCGACCTGCATCTTTCGGCGGGGCTGCCGCCCATGATCCGTGTCGACGGCGATGTCCGCCGGATCAATATCCCCGCGCTCGACCACAAGCAGGTGCACGCACTGATCTACGACATCATGTCGGACAAGCAGCGGCGCGATTATGAGGAATTCATGGAGACGGACTTCTCCTTCGAGATTCCCAATCTGGCGCGTTTCCGCGTCAATGCCTTCAACCAGAACCGCGGCGCGGGTGCGGTGTTCCGTACCATTCCGGCCGAAGTGCTGACGCTGGAGGATCTGAACTGTCCGCCGACCTTCCGCGAGATCATCGATCAGCCGCAGGGCCTGATCCTGGTCACCGGTCCGACCGGCTCGGGCAAGTCCACCACGCTGGCGGCGATGGTCGATTATGTGAACAGGAAGGAATATGCGCATATCCTCACCATCGAGGACCCGATCGAATTCGTGCATACCTCGCAAAAGTGCCTGGTCAACCAGCGCGAAGTGCACCGTGACACGCCGGGCTTCAACGAGGCGTTGCGTTCGGCGCTGCGCGAAGACCCGGACTACATCCTGGTCGGCGAGTTGCGCGATCTGGAAACCATCCGTCTGGCGCTGACCGCGGCGGAAACCGGACACCTGGTGTTCGGCACGCTGCATACCAGTTCGGCCGCCAAGACCATCGACCGCATCATCGACGTGTTCCCGGCGGGCGAGAAGGCGATGGTGCGCTCGATGCTGTCCGAGTCGCTGCGCGCGGTGATCTCGCAGGCGCTGCTGAAGAAGATCGGCGGCGGACGCACGGCGGCGTGGGAGATCATGATCGGTACTCCGGCGATCCGGAACCTGATCCGCGAGGACAAGGTGGCGCAGATGTACTCGTCGATCCAGACCGGCCAGCAGTACGGCATGATGACACTCGACCAGTATCTGCAGGAACTGGTCAAACGCAGCCTCGTTACCAGGCAGGCTGCGCGCGAGTACGCCAAGGAAAAGCGTCTGTTCGAATAAACCGGCCGCGGTGGCCGGGGAGGGATATCGATCCACTCTCCCGCGGCGCGCGGTTCTTCTTCCGATGTTGGGAGTCAGGTCATGAGTTCTATCGATTTCACTTCATATCTAAAGCTGGTGGCGCATCAGAAGGCCTCCGATCTGTTCATCACCGCCGGCATGCCGCCGATGATGAAGGTCAACGGCAAGCTGACCAAGATCGTCCAGGTGCCGCTGACGTCGCAGCAGAGCCGCGATCTGGTCCTGAACGTGATGACCCCCGGCCAGCGCGAGGAGTTCGAGAAGACCCACGAATGCAATTTCGCCATCGGCGTGGCCGGCGTGGGACGCTTCCGCGTCAGCGCGTTCTACCAGCGCAACCAGGTCGGCATGGTGCTGCGCCGGATCGAAAGCCGGATTCCCACCATCGACGAGCTGGGCCTGCCGCCGATCATCAAGACGCTGTCGATGACCAAGCGCGGCATCATCCTGTTCGTCGGCGCGACCGGCACCGGTAAATCGACCTCGCTGGCGGCGATGCTCGGTTATCGCAACCAGAATTCCACCGGACACATCATCACCATCGAAGATCCGATCGAGTTCGTGCACAAGCACGACGGCTGCATCATCACCCAGCGCGAGGTCGGCATCGATACCGACAGTTGGGAGAATGCGCTGAAGAACACGCTGCGGCAGGCGCCGGACGTGATCATGATCGGCGAGGTGCGTACCCGCGAAGGCATGGACCATGCGATCGCCTTCGCCGAAACCGGCCACCTGGTGCTGTGCACGCTGCATGCCAACAACGCGAACCAGGCCATGGACCGGATCATCAACTTCTTCCCGGAAGATCGCCGCAATCAGTTGCTGATGGACCTGTCGCTGAATATCAAGGCCGTGGTCGCGCAGCAGCTGATTTCCGCGCTGGACGGCAAGAGCCGTCGCGCCGCGCTGGAAATCATGTTGGGTACGCCGCTGATCCAGGACTACATCCGCGAGGGCGAGATCCACAAGCTCAAGGAAGTCATGAAGGAGTCCACCAACCAGGGCATGCGGACCTTCGACCAGAGCCTGTTCGAGCTGTATCAGGCGGGCGATATCAGTTATGAGGATGCGTTGCGCTATGCCGACTCGGCCAACGAGGTCCGGTTGCGCATCAAACTGTCCCAGGGCGGCGACGCCAGGACGCTGGCGCAGGGACTGGACGGCGTCGAAGTCGCCGAGGTGCGCTGAGAATTGGAATGCGGAAGGGGCCATGCCGGCCCTTTCCGCGGACAAGCAATACGGATTCGCTCAGCAACCCAGACAAGCGACGCGGACAGGTTCCGGCAACGGTACGCTCTTGCCGGTCTTGGCGTTCACCCACACCATGACCACATGGCCATCGCAATACAGCACGCTCTCGTCCTTGCCGGACACGATGCGATGGCTGATGGTGATGCTGCTGTTGCCCAACTGATCCACGAACAGCTCGATCAGTGCTTCGCTTGGCCACTCGATCGGCCGCCGGTAGTTCAGTGTGGAAGCCGCCATCACCGGCAGGTCCGCGCTCTTGATGTCGATTTCCGGGATTCCCGCCAGCCAGCGTACGCGCGCTTCCTCCAGATAGCCGAGGTAGCGGGTGTTGTTGACGTGGCCGAAGGCGTCCATGTCGCCCCAGCGGACGGAAATGGAAAAGCGGAACAGGGTGTTCCTGGCGGTGGCGGATTCGATCATTTGCGTTTCCTGGAGCTTGAGGGGGAGGTCGTTTTCCTGGTCTTGGCGGTGCGCGCCGTCTTCGCGGGCGCCTTGACGGACGGCAGCCGCTTGGACAGGAACCGTCCGGTGTGCGATGCCGGATCGGCCGCGATCTGCTCCGGGGTGCCGGTGGCGATGATCTGTCCTCCGCGATGTCCGCCATCCGGTCCCAGGTCGATGACCCAGTCGGCGGTCTTGATGACATCCAGATTGTGTTCGATCACGACGATGGTGTTGCCGTCGTCGCGCAGCTTGTGCAGTACCGCCAGCAGGTGCTCGATATCGTGGAAATGCAATCCGGTGGTCGGCTCGTCGAGGATGTAGAGCGTGCGTCCGGTATCGCGGCGCGACAGCTCCTTGGACAGCTTGACGCGCTGCGCCTCGCCGCCGGACAGCGTGGTGGCGCTTTGTCCCAGCGTGATGTACGACAGGCCCACGTCCATCAAAGTTTCGAGTTTGCGCGCAATGGCGGGGATCGGCGCGAACAGTTCCAGCGCATCCTCGACCGTCATTTCCAGTATGTCGTGGATGTTGTGGCCCTTGTACAGGATCTCCAGCGTCTCGCGGTTGTAGCGCTTGCCGTGGCAGACATCGCAAGGCACATAGACATCCGGCAGGAAGTGCATCTCGACCTTGATCAGACCGTCGCCCTGGCAGGCTTCGCAGCGGCCGCCGCGGACATTGAAGGAGAAACGTCCCGGCGAATAACCGCGCGAGCGCGCTTCCGGCACCTGCGCGAAAAGTTCGCGCAGTGGCGTGAACAGGCCGGTATAGGTGGCCGGGTTGGAGCGTGGAGTACGTCCGATCGGCGACTGGTCGATATCGACCACCTTGTCGAACAGGTCCAGCCCCTCGATTTCGCGGTACGGCGCCAGCGGATGCGAAGCGCCATTGATCTCGTTCGCGGCCAGCGTATACAGCGTGTCGTTGATCAGCGTCGATTTGCCCGAACCGGAGACGCCGGTGATGCAGGTGAACAGCCCGGCCGGAATGTCCAGATCGACATTCTGCAGGTTGTTGCCGCTGGCGCCACGCAGATGCATGGTCATGGCCGGGTTCGGCTCGTGGCGATGTTGTGGCACTTCGATCTGGCGCTTGCCGGACAGGTATTGCCCGGTCAGCGAGCGCGGTGCCTTGAGCACCTGTTCCAGCGTGCCTTCGGCGATGATCTCACCGCCGTGAATGCCGGCACCGGGGCCGATGTCCAGAATGTAGTCGGCGGCGCGGATCGCATCCTCGTCGTGTTCGACCACGATCACCGTATTGCCCAGATCGCGGAGGCGGGTCAGTGTGGCCAGCAGGCGCTCGTTGTCGCGCTGGTGGAGGCCGATGCTGGGCTCGTCGAGTACGTACATCACACCCACCAGGCCGGCGCCGATCTGCGAGGCCAGGCGGATGCGTTGCGCCTCGCCGCCGGACAGGGTGTCGGCCTTGCGCTCCAGCGTCAGGTAATCCAGGCCGACATCGACCAGGAAACCCAGCCGCTCGTTGATTTCCTTGACGATCTTGGCGGCGATCTCGCCGCGCCAGCCGCTCAGCTTCATCTGCCGGAAGAACGTCAGCGCGGCATCCACCGGCATCATCGATATTTCCGGCAGCGCCCTGTCGGCGACGAAGACATTGCGCGCCGCGCGGTTCAGGCGCGCGCCGCCGCAATCGGGGCAGGGCCGTTCGTTGATGAACTTGGCCAATTCCTCACGCACCGCGGTGGATTCGGTATCGCGGTAGCGGCGCTCCAGGTTCGGGATGATGCCTTCGAATGCGTGCTTGCGCTGGTGGCGGCCGCCGTTCTCGTTGAGGTAGGTGAAGTTGATGACCTCGTCGCCGCTGCCGAACAGCACGGCCTGCCGGATATCCTCTGGCAGCGCCTGCCAGGCGGTTTCCACGTTGAACTTGTAATGCTTGGCCAATGCGGTGATCAGGTGGAAATAGTAGGGGTTGCGGCGATCCCAGCTGCGGATCGCGCCCGCGGCCAGCGACAGCTCCGGATGCACCACGACCTTGGCCGGGTCGAAGAACTGCGCCACGCCCAGTCCGTCGCAGGTCGGGCAGGCGCCGAGCGGCGCATTGAACGAGAACAGGCGCGGCTCCAGGTCGGGCAGCGAATAGTCGCAGACCGGGCAACTGTATTTGGAGGAGAACAGTTGCGGAGGCGCTTCGGGGTCGTCCAGCGGCATCACGATGGCCATGCCTTCGCCCAGGCGCAGCGCGGTCTCGAAGCTCTCGCTCAGGCGCTGCTTCAGGTCCTCGCGCGGGCGGAACCGGTCGATCACCGCCTCGATCGTGTGCTTCTGGCGCAGCGCCAGCGGCGGTACGGCATCCACCTCGTGCAGCTCGCCATTGACGCGGACGCGGACGAAACCCTGGGCGCGCAGTTGTTCGAACACCTGCACATGCTCGCCCTTGCGCTCACGGATCACGGGGGCCAGCAGCATGTAGCGCTGTTCCGGATCCAGCGCCATCACCTGATCGACCATCTGGCTGACGGTCTGGGCCTGCAGCGGGTAACCGTGATCGGGGCAGCGCGGAATGCCCACGCGCGCATACAGCAGACGCAGGTAATCGTAGATTTCGGTGATGGTGCCGACGGTCGAGCGGGGATTGTGCGAGGTGGATTTCTGTTCGATCGAGATCGCTGGTGACAGACCTTCGATATGGTCGACATCCGGCTTTTCCATCACGCTGAGGAATTGCCGGGCGTAGGCCGAAAGCGATTCCACGTAGCGACGCTGGCCTTCGGCGTAGATGGTGTCGAAGGCCAGCGAGGATTTGCCCGAGCCGGACAGGCCGGTCAACACGATCAGCTTGTCTCGGGGCAGGTCGATGCTCAGGTTTTTCAGGTTGTGCGTCCGCGCACCGCGGATGCTGATGTAGTCCATCGCCATCGAAAAGGGTCCGGTTAGCGGGTACTTGCGTACTGGGAGAGCCGAGGGGGCCGCCAAACTGCAATCGGTCACTGTAACCAGCCGCCGATTCCGGGGCAAATCCCGGCAACGGCGGAAATCCGGATGGACGAAACGGCGGCCAATGCAACCGGATATAGGATCCATCGGCCCGATCTCAAATTCCGAGACCGGTTCCGCAGCGGGTGTTCTTCCGGGTATTTGACCCTAAACCATTGTCAGGATTACAATTCCGCTTCTGTCCGCCCCGGTGGCGGGCAGCGACCACAATAACTACAGAGGAAGCTTGGTCAATGTACGCAGTTCTGGTAACCGGCGGTAAGCAATACCGCGTGATGCAGGGCGAGACCCTGCGCGTCGAGAAGCTCGAGGCCGAAGAAGGCAGCGAGATCAGGTTCGACGACATCCTGCTCCTGGGCGATGGCGATGGCATCAAGGTCGGCGACGCGCTCAAGGGCGCCAGCGTGACCGCCAAGGTTGTCGGCCACGGCCGCAGCGAAAAGGTCCGCATCATCAAGTTCCGCCGCCGCAAGCACCACATGAAGCATCGTGGTCATCGGCAGTACTACACCGAAATCGAAATCACCGGCATCGCCGGCTAAGTCACAGGAGATTCCGTCATGGCACATAAAAAGGGCGTAGGCTCCTCGCGCAATGGCCGCGATTCCAAGCCGAAGTATCTGGGCGTCAAGATCTACGGCGGCCAGGTCGTCGAAGCCGGCAACATCATCGTTCGTCAGCGTGGCACCCAGTTCCATCCGGGTTTGGGCGTCGGCCTGGGCCGCGATCACACGCTGTTCGCGCTGGTCGATGGCAAGGTCGAGTTCTCGGTCAAGGGACCGAAGAGCCGCCGCACGGTCAGCATCGTCGCCGACGCGTGAAGCGAGAGCCGGATTTCCGGTTCTCCTTCCCCGATGGACATGAAGAGCCCCGCACTCGCGGGGCTTTTCTTTTGCGGCAGCATGGCAATCGCGTAACCCGTATCGCCTATGGTACGGAAGATTGCTTTGGAACCGGGACGCGCCAAGGGATGCTTATGGCCGCATATCGACCATTCATTAGCTTCGCCTGTCCCGAGGCCGGGCTTGGGCATGGGACTGGCGTTGCGGGTTGGCGGCACCGGCAGCACCGACAGGAAGAAGCGGAAATGGATCCGGTCCGCAGCGGTATATCGGATCGGAGCCTGCATGGGCGACGTGGGCCGATCAGGCAACGGACCATGAAAAACCTCCACCTTCCCTCGGGAAAACTTGCCCGAAGATGCCTTGGCTTGGACGCCCGCTCTTGGAATTCTCGATCATTACCGGCTGTCGCCGAGCCTGTTCCGCCGCTTGTGCATTGGTGATAGCCCGGCGGTCGCCTTCCAGCAGATAGGCAAAACGGCCGTCAGCACTGCGATGGGTATTGGGCGGATCCGAATCCACGCGTATGCGACGGGCAGAGTCAAGCGCATGAGTTTCGCGTTTGGCGGAACCGGGATGACCGTGTCGTGCACGGCGAATCGCGTGAGTTGGGTTCGTCACCGACCGGCCTGATCGGAGTCGTGGAGTTGCGTCGGGATCCGGATGGGGCGCATCCGGGCGTGGTATCAGGCACAATGGCACCCCGCAATGCCCATTTGCCGGGGTTCATCGATCGCGTGTAGGCAGATTCGTTGTACGGCATGGGCCGGCCGCCGGCCTCGACCCGTCCGGCGGTTCCTCTCGATGAACTGTCAAGGCACAGCACTAATGAAACTTGTTGACGAAGCCGAAATCGAAGTGACCGCTGGCAACGGCGGCAATGGTTGCGTCGGTTTCCGGCGTGAGAAATTCATTCCGCTCGGCGGCCCCGATGGCGGCGATGGCGGTGACGGTGGCAGCGTCTGGCTGGTCGCCGACGAGAACCTCAACACGCTGGTGGATTTTCGCCATCAGCGGACGTTTCGCGCGCAACGCGGCGAGAACGGCATGGGCCGGCAGATGTACGGCAAGGGCGGCGAGGACCTGGCCATCATGGTGCCGGTGGGCACGGTGGTGACCAATGTGGATACCGACGAGGTGATCGGCGATCTGGTCCAGCACGGCGACCGCCTGCGGGTGGCCAGAGGCGGCAAGGGCGGACTCGGCAACATGCATTTCAAGAGTTCGGTCAACCGGGCGCCGCGGCAGGCGACGCCGGGCGAGCCAGGCGAGCAGCGCATGCTGAAGCTGGAACTGAAACTGCTGGCCGACGTAGGTCTGCTGGGCTTCCCGAATGCCGGCAAGAGCACGCTGATCCGTGCCGTTTCCGCAGCCGTGCCGAAGGTCGCGGATTACCCGTTCACCACGCTGTACCCGAATCTGGGCGTGGTCAGCGTGGAAGCGCACCGCAGTTTCGTGATCGCCGATATTCCGGGCCTGATCGAAGGCGCGGCCGATGGCGCCGGACTGGGAGCGCAGTTCCTGCGCCATCTGCAACGGACTCGCCTGCTGCTGCATCTGGTCGATATCGAGCCGATGGAAGGCGGGGTCGAGCTGCCGGTGGCCGGGCAGGTTCGCGCGATCGAGCGCGAGCTGGAGAAGCATGATCCCGAACTGTTGCGGAAACCGCGCTGGCTGGTGTTCAACAAGGCCGACCTGATGTTCGAGGAAGAGGCGCGCGCGCGCGCCGAGGAAGTCGTCGCCGAACTCGGCTGGACCGGCCCTTGGTATCTGGTATCGGCATTGGGGCGCGAGGGCACCTGGCCGATCATGCTGGACATCATGGGATTCTTCGATCGCCTGAACGCGGAAGCGCGCGATGCTGCCGAGTGAGGCGCGCATGCCGGAGACACGCGGCGGCGGCCGGAGCCGGGGGGCCGGGCCGTCGCTGGCGGCCGTATCCCGGACAAGGAAAAACCCGGCAAAAGCCGGGTTTTTCCACGCTCCCGGACAGGCCGGGAGCGATGTGCGCAAGCGTCGATCAGGCTGCGGTCTTCAGCGCCTTGATGCGAGCGGACAGGCGGCTCTTGTGGCGGGCCGCCTTGTTCTTGTGGATCAGGCCACGGGCGCTGAAGCGGTCCAGCAGCGGCTGGGCAACGACGAAAGCGGCTTCGGCTGCGGCGACATCGTTGGCGTCCAGCGCCTTGACGACTTTCTTGACGGCGGTGCGCAACTGCGAACGCTGAGCGGAGTTGCGCGCATTGCGCACGATGGTCTGCTTGGCGCGCTTCTTGGCGGACTTGATATTGGCCACGATGAGTTCCTGAAAGCGGTAAAAAGAATGAGGTTGCGGGAAACAAGACTGAAAAGTATGGACTATTCAGGTAGTTGCGTCAATATTTCGGGGCCGGTGGCGGAGCGGCGCGCATGAGCCCGCCGAAGATGCTCAAGGGACTGCTTTCGTTCAGCAGCATGACGATGGTCTCACGGGTGCTGGGACTGGTCCGGGACCAGGCGATCAACTACGCTTTCGGCGCCAATGCGAGCACGGACGCGTTCTGGGTGGCGTTCAGGATCCCGAACTTCCTGCGCCGGCTGTTCGCCGAGGGTTCGTTTTCCACCGCGTTCGTCCCGGTCCTGACCGAGGTCAAGGAAACCCATCCCCATGCCGACCTGGAAAACCTGGTCTCGCGGGTATCCGGCACCCTGGGCGGGATACTGCTGGTGGTGACCGCGCTGGGCGTGATCTTCGCGCCGCAGGTGGCGCTGGTATTCAATCCCGGTTCGGTGCGCGATCCGGCCAAGTTTGGACTGATCGTCGATCTGCTGCGGCTGACCTTCCCGTTCCTGCTGTTCGTGTCGCTGACGGCGCTGTGCGGCGGCGTGCTCAACAGTTTCCATCGTTTCGCGTTGCCGGCGCTGACGCCGGTGATCCTTAATCTGTGCATGATCGCCGGCGCGTTGTGGCTGGCGCCGCGCCTGCGGGTGCCGATTCTGGCGATGGGCTGGGCGGTGCTCGCGGCCGGCATCCTGCAATTGTTGTTCCAGTTGCCGGCATTGCGGGGACTGAATCTGCTGACCCTGCCGCGCTGGGGCTGGCGGCATCCCGGGGTGCGCAAGGTCCTGCGCCTGATGGTGCCGACCCTGTTCGGCTCGTCGGTGGCGCAGATCAACCTGCTGTTCGATACCGTCATCGCCTCGTTCCTGATCGCCGGCTCGCAGACCTGGCTGTCGCAGGCCGACCGTTTTCTGGAACTGCCCCTGGGCGTGTTCGGCGTAGCGCTGGGGACGGTGATCCTGCCAGCGTTGTCGCGGCATCACGTCAAGACCGACCGCGAAGGTTTTTCCAGGGCGCTGGACTGGGGCCTGCGCACCACCCTGCTGATTGCGGTGCCGGCCATGCTGGGGTTGCTGTTCCTGGCTAAGCCGCTGGTCGCGACCCTGTTCCAGCACGGCAAGTTCAGCGCCTTCGATACGCGCATGGCGGCGCTGTCGGTGTTCGGCCTGAGTTTCGGTCTGCCGGCGTTCGCCCTGGTCAAGGTCGTGTTGCCAGCGTTCTATTCGCGTCAGGACACGGTGACGCCAGTGCGCGCCGGCGTCGCCTCGCTGGTTGCGAACATGGTGTTCACCGCCTGCATCCTGGTGCTGCTGTACCACCTGTGGGTGCCGCCGGAACTGCATCGGCAGGGCATCTGGGTGGCGCTGTCGACGCAGCCGGGCCTGCACCTGGCGCTGGGACTGGCCAGCGCGCTGGCGGGCTATCTGAATCTGTGGCTGCTCTGGCGTTGGCTGGGCAAGACCGGCGTGTACCAGCAACAACCGGGCTGGGGGCCTTATCTGGGACGCCTGCTGGCGGCCTGCGCGGCGATGTCGTTGGGGCTGTGGGCCGGGCTGCACTGGTGGAGCCCGGACTTCACCCAGGTCGGTGTGGGGTCGCGGGTCGGGCACCTGCTCGTCCTGGTCGTGGGCGGCATGCTGGTCTATGCGGTGACACTGCTGGCTCTGGGGCTGCGTCCGCGCGATCTGCGCGAGCGTTGAAGCTTGGGTCGGCGGGTTCGCGCGCGGCTATACTTGACGATCGTTTTTTGCCAGAAGCCAGCCGTTGCGGCCGGTTTCGAGTTGTCCAGACACCAATAGATTTCGATGAGCAGACTGTTTCGTGATGTCGAGGGTGGGCGCCTGTGCCCGGCCGGCAGCGTGATCTGCATCGGCGCTTTCGACGGCCTGCACCTGGGGCATGCGGCGCTGGTGCGGCATACCGTCGCGCGCGCCCGGGAACTGGGCGTGCCGGCGGTGGCGCTGAGTTTCGAGCCGTTGCCGCGCGAGTTTTTCGCGCCGCAATCGCCGCCGCCCAGGTTGACCCTGCCGCGCGCCAAGTTCGAAGGGCTGCGGGGGCTGGGCGCGGACCTGGTCGGTTTGCTGCGTTTCGATGCGCGCATGGTGGCGATGAGCGCCGAGGATTTCGTGCGCCATTCGCTGATCGGCCGGCTGGCCGCGAAGGAGGTCTGGGTCGGCCCCGAGTTCCGTTTCGGCAATCGTCGCCGCGGCGATCTGGTCTTGTTGCGGCAGATGGGCGCGGAAGCCGGATTCACCGCGAACGAGATCGAATCGCTTCAGGTCGGCGGCGAGCGCGTTTCCAGTACCCTGATCCGCGAAGCGCTCAGCGCGGGCGATTTCGCGCATGCGGCGCGCCTGCTGGGGCGGCCTTACGGCATCGACGGCCGGGTCGTGCATGGATGTCGGCTCGGACGCGAGCTCGGCTATCCGACCGCGAATCTGCGTTTTCCCAAGACTCCGGCGCTGTCCGGCGTCTATGCCGCCTGGGTCCACGGTGTCGGTACGAAGCCTTGGCCCTCGGTCTCCAGTTTCGGCACGCGGCCGACCGTGGGCGGCGCCGAACCATTGCTGGAAGCGCATTTGTTCGATTTCGAAGGGAGCCTGTATGGTTGGCACATCGAGGTCGAATTCGTCGCCAAGCTGCGCGACGAGTTGAAATTCCCCGGCCTGCCCGAATTGATCGAACACATGCACCGCGACGCGGAACAGGCGCGCCGCATCCTTTCCGAATCTTCATCAAGAGTTATCGCGTGAGCCAGGATTACAAAGCCACTCTTCATTTGCCCGCGACCGATTTCCCGATGCGCGGCGATCTGCCCAAACGCGAGCCGGAGACATTGGCGCGCTGGGAAAACGGGGATCTGTACGCGCAGCTGCGCGCGGCCGCCAAGGGCCGTCCACTGTTCGTGCTGCACGACGGTCCGCCGTATGCGAATGGCGTGATCCACCTCGGCCACGCGGTCAACAAGATCCTCAAGGACATCATCGTCAAGTCCAAGCATCTGGCCGGATACGACTCGCCCTATATCCCGGGCTGGGATTGCCACGGCCTGCCGATCGAGATCGCGATCGAGAAGAAATACGGCAAGGTCGGCGTCAAGCTGGACGCGGCCGAGTTCCGCGCCCAATGTCGCGAGTACGCCAACGAGCAGGTCGAACTGCAGATGCGCGACTTCAAGCGGCTGGGCGTCGTCGGCGACTGGGCGCATCCCTACAAAACGCTGACCTTCGGTTTCGAAGCCGGCGAAATCCGCGCATTGTCGAAGATCATCGCCAACGGTCATCTGACGCGCGGCGTCAAGCCGGTGCATTGGTGCTTCGATTGCGGTTCGGCGCTGGCCGAGGCGGAGATCGAATACGCCGACAAGAGTTCCACCGCCGTCGATGTCGCCTATGCCGCGGTCGATCCGGCGGCGCTGATGGCGCTCTTCGGCGTCAGGCCGGATGCCGATACCGTTGTCGCATTGCCGATC
This sequence comes from Lysobacteraceae bacterium, assembly GCA_031263725.1. GTDB lineage: Bacteria > Pseudomonadota > Gammaproteobacteria > Xanthomonadales > Xanthomonadaceae > JAITWM01. Next base: position 42,787 of record JAISFF010000078.1, read on the forward strand.
TGGACCACCACCAGTTGGACGCTGCCGGCCAGCCTGGCGGTGACGGTGGGGCCGGAGCTGGAATACGCGCTGGTGGAAGGGCCGGCGCAGAACGGTCGCCGGCGCCTGCTGGTCGTGGCCGCTTCGCTGGCGGCGCGCGTGCTGGCGCGGTATGGCATCGGCGAAGTCAATGTGCTCGGTCGCGTGGCCGGCACCGCGCTCGACCGCGTGCAGTTGCGGCATCCGTTCTACGAGCGCATCGTGCCGGTGATGGTGGACGACTATGTCTCGGCCGAAGACGGCACGGGCATCGTTCACAACGCGCCTGGTCACGGTCAGGAAGACTTCGCGGTCGCCCAGCGCTATGGCCTGCTGAACCAGTACACCGCCGCGCAGATCAATCCGGTCGACGGCCGCGGGCTGTACCTGCCGGGCACGCCGCCGGTCGCCGGCCAGGCGCTGGCCGGACAGCACATCTGGAAGAGCGAGCCGATCATCCTGGAAGCATTGCAGGACAGTGGCGCGCTGCTGGCACGGGAAACCATCGTGCACAGCTATCCGCATTGCTGGCGCCACAAGACGCCGGTGGCGTTCCGCGCCACGCCGCAGTGGTTCATCTCGATGGACCAGGCGGGATTGCGCAAGGACGCGCTGGATGCGATCGGCAAGGTGCAGTGGTATCCGGTCTGGGGTCAGGCGCGCATCGCCGGCATGATCGAGGGGCGGCCGGACTGGTGCATCAGCCGCCAGCGCACCTGGGGCGTGCCGATCGCCCTGTTCGCGCACCGCGAAACCGGCGAGCCGCATCCGCGCACGGTCGCACTGATGCAGCGGGTGGCCGATCTGGTCGAAGCCGAGGGCATCGATGCCTGGTATGCGCTGGACCCGGCGACATTGCTGGGCGACGAAGCCGGGGACTACGAAAAGATCAACGACATTCTCGATGTCTGGTTCGACTCCGGCGTCACCCACGCGTGCGTGCTGCCTTCGCGCGGTCTGGGCAAGCCGGCCGATCTGTATCTGGAGGGTTCCGACCAGCATCGCGGCTGGTTCCAGTCGTCGCTGCTGACCGCGGTGGCGATGGATCGCGCCGCCCCGTACCGGCAGTGCCTGACCCACGGTTTCACCGTGGACCAGAAGGGCCGCAAGATGTCCAAATCGGCGGGGAACGGCATCGACCCCCAGGACATCATCAAGAATCTGGGTGCGGACATCCTGCGGCTGTGGATCGGTTCGGCCGACTACAGCAACGAGATGTCGCTGTCGCAGGAGATCCTCAAACGCAACGCCGATGCCTATCGCCGCGTCCGCAATACCGCGCGCTTCCTGCTGGGCAACCTGTACGGGTTCGATCCCGCTTCCGACCTGCGTCCGCTCGACGACATGGTGGCGCTGGATCGCTGGGCCGTGCATCGCGCCTGGGAAGTGCAGCAGAAGATCGTCACCGCCTACGAGCGTTACGACTTCGCCGAGATCGTGCAGACCCTGCTGAATTTCTGCAGCGTCGATCTGGGCTCGCTGTACCTGGATGTGACCAAGGACCGGTTGTACACGATGCGGGAGGACTCGCGCGGCCGCCGTTCGGCGCAAAGCGCCATGTACCGCATCGCCGAGGCGTTCGTGCGCTGGATCGCGCCGATCCTGAGCTTCACCGCCGACGAAATGTGGCGCTACATGCCCGGGCCGCGCGTGGACAACGTACTGTTCGCCACCTGGTACGAAGGCTTGGCGCCGCTGTCCGAGGATGCGCCGCTGAACGCGCAGGATTTCGAGCGCCTGCTGGCGCTGCGCGATCAGGTTGCCAAAGTGCTGGAGCCGATGCGCGCCAACAGCCAGATCGGCGCGGCGCTGGAAGCGGAGATCACCGTTTCCGCCGGTCCCGAGCTGACCGGGAAGTGGCGTCCGCTGTCGGAGGAACTGCGCTTCTTCTTCATCAGCGGCGATGTGACGGTGCAGAGCGTCGATGCCGACCAGGTGTATGTGCTCGCGCAGCCGACGCAGAAGACCAAGTGCGTGCGTTGCTGGCAGTATCGCGGCGATGTCGGCGGCGATGCCGGGCATCCGGAGTTGTGCGGTCGCTGCGTGAGCAATGTCGAAGGTCCGGGCGAAGACAGGCGCTGGTTCTGAGCATGGCGACTCCGCATAGACCCAATGCGCTGATCTGGCTGCCGCTTTCGGTGGCCGTGATCGGACTCGACCAGTGGAGCAAGGCCTGGGTGCTGTCGGCGCTGCCGGAATACATGGCGGTGCCGGTGATCGACGGCTTTTGGAACTGGTACCGCACCTACAACACCGGTGCGGCTTTCAGTTTCCTCAGCAATGCCGGCGGCTGGCAGACCTGGTTCTTCACCGCGCTGGCGCTGGCTGTCTGCGGATTGCTGGGTTACTGGTTGAGCCGCGCGGCGCGCGGCGACTGGCGGCAGGCATTGCCGTATTCGCTGGTGATCGGCGGCGCGCTGGGCAATGTCATCGACCGGTTGGTCCACGGCCATGTCATCGATTTCATCCAGTGGTACTGGCGCGATCATTACTGGCCCGCGTTCAATGTCGCGGATTCGGCGATCGTCGTCGGCGCGATCGGTATCGCGCTGTTCGGATTGTTCGACAAGAAAGGCCGTGCCAAGGGCAGCGGCGAGTAGTGTTCCGGTTGGGATGCGCGTTCTGTAGCCGGACGCCGACTGTACGCCGCGGGGAAAGCGCCGCCTGCCCATGCGTCAATACGGATGGTTGATCGGCAGTGATTTTCCGTACAGCGGTGATACGGGCTGTTCAAGCCGCTATGGGTGGGACCGTGAGTGTGCCGCAGGCGACGGCAAGCGGATTCCGGTTGTTTGTTGTTCACCCGGTCCCGTCGCGTCTGATGGTCGAACCGTGCTGGATTCTGATGGCACGCTGCCGTTGGTCGACGTGATGTGCATGTCCAGAGAGCGTGCCGGGCATGGGGTGATGGCGGATCCGGAACGCATTTTCCATTTCCAAGGAATGGTCCGAGACCATGCCGGGTTTCGGTCCGGATTGGAAATCGGTCGGGTATTTGCAGGGGATGGAACTGGCGGGGATTTACCGGGGGTGGAAAGAAACCCAGGAGGTCACTTGCTGCGGGCCGAAGAGATATCATTGATGCCTTCTCGGCCCATGACGGCGGGTTCATTCGGAATCACCGAGAATCCGCCTGGTGTATTTTCGTTTTGCGGATGTCCGTTCGATGCAAGTGTTGCTGGCCAATCCCAGGGGCTTCTGTGCCGGAGTCGATCGCGCGATCGAGATCGTCAAGCGTGCGATCGAAACGCTCGGGGCGCCCATCTATGTGCGTCACGAGGTGGTGCACAACCGTTTCGTCGTCGATGACCTGAAGCGCCGCGGCGCGATCTTCATCGAGGAACTGGATGCGGTGCCGGATGGCGCGACCGTGATCTTCAGCGCCCACGGCGTGCCCAGGCCGGTACGCGCCGAAGCCGAACGGCGCGGTCTGAAGGTATTCGATGCGACCTGTCCGCTGGTGACCAAGGTGCATCTGGAAGTGGCGCGATATTGCCGTGCCGGCCGCGATGTGGTGCTGATCGGCCACGCCGGCCACCCGGAAGTGGAAGGCACGATGGGGCAGTGGAACCGCGAAGGCGGCCAGGGTCATATCCATCTGGTCGAGAACGCCGACGATGTGGCCACGCTGGAAGCGAGCCAGCCCGGCAACATCGCCTATACCACCCAGACCACGCTGTCGGTCGACGATACGCGCGGCATCGTCGAGGCGCTGCGGGTCCGCTATCCCGCCATCCAGGGACCGAAGAACGACGACATCTGCTATGCCACGCAGAATCGCCAGGATGCGGTGCGGGAACTGGCCCGGCACTGTGATCTGGTGCTGGTGGTGGGCTCGCCCAACAGTTCCAATTCCAATCGCCTGCGCGAGCTGGCCGAGCGCGAAGGCGTCGAATCCTATCTGATCGATGGCGCCGGGGAGATCGCTCCGGCCTGGGTGGCGGGCAAGTCCAGGATCGGCATCAGCGCCGGCGCTTCCGCGCCCGAGGTGCTGGTCGATGGCGTGATTGCCCGTCTGCGCGAGTTGGGCGCCGATATCGTCACCGAACTCGATGGCGAACCGGAGTCGATGGTGTTCGCCCTGCCGCGCGAACTGCGCCCGCATCGGGGGGAGTGATTTTCCGCGTCGACGGCGCAACCGGCTGTCCGCAATCCGGCCGGGATCGTGCGTTCCGCACCGGACCAATGCCGATACCGGATTGATCGGTGTGTCGGTGCTTCTGCTTCCGTATCCTTCCGATTCCTGTCGCCCCTGTGCCACCGGCATCCGTTCCGGCGTGCTTTTCATCCTGATCGATCTGCCGTTCCATCGGCTGTCGGTACGGCGGATGGGTTGGGCGTTCACGATGAAGACCTTCGTCGCGGTTTCGCTGGTTTCGGCGCTGACCGGTCTGTTGCCGCGTTTCGTGAAGTATCAATACATGTCGCCTTGGGCATCGGCGCTGCCGGGCGGCGGCCTGATCGGTATCGGGGTGCCGTTCCTGGTCCGCACCAGAGCAGCCTGAGCGGACTGAGCAGCCTGGCGGTATGCGGTGGCGGTCCGGCGTTTCATTCACACGCTAGAATGGCGGCATGTCCGAAGAAACGACCTATCTGGCCAATCATCTGCTGATCGCATTGCCGGTCCTGGATGATCCCAATTTCGCCCGCAGCGTGGTGCTGATCTGCCGGCATGACGCCGAGGGCGCGATGGGGATCGTAATCAACCGGTCCGCCGACTATTCGCTGGGCGCGCTGATGGAACAGCTGAATATCGAGATACAGGATGCGGCGCTGTCCGACCGAACCGTGTTCAGCGGCGGGCCGGTGCATCCCGAGCGCGGTTTCGTGCTGCACGATGGCCAGCGCATCTGGGATTCGACCCTGAAAGTGGCCGACGATCTGCATGTGACCACTTCGCGCGATCTTCTGGAAGCGATGGCGGCAGGCAAGGGCCCTGGCCGCACGCTGTTCGCGCTGGGATGCGCGGGCTGGGAACAGGGGCAACTGGAAAGGGAACTCAACGAGAACGCCTGGCTGACCGTGCCGGCGGATCCGGCCTTGATATTCGAGATGCCGTTGGAACAGCGCTGGTGGATGGCGTCGGATTCCATTGGTGTCGATCCCTTCAAGATCACCGATTACAGCGGCCATGTCTGATGCCCCGCGCCCTGCCGCATCCGCGATCCCGGCCGCCGGCACGGTGCTGGGATTCGATGTCGGATCGCGCAGGATCGGCGTGGCGCTGGGCAGCGGTTTCGGCGCGCGCGCGCTGGAGGTCATCGAAGTGCATGCCGACGGGCCGGAATGGACGCGGCTGGACCGGCTGCATCGGGAATGGCGGCCTGCCGGCATGATCGTGGGCGATCCGATGACGCTGGAAGGCGAGGATCAGCCTGCCCGTCGCCGCGCCCGCGCATTCGCGCACGCATTGCATGAGCGTTACCGGCTGCCGGTGTTGCTGGTCGACGAGCGCTCCAGTTCGGTCGAAGCGGCGCAGCGTTTCGCGCTCGAGCGTTCGGAAGGACGCAGGCGCCGTCGTGATGCCGAAAACCTGGACGCGGTGGCCGCCGCGATCATCATCGAACGCTGGCTGACTTCTCCCGGGGAGGCGCGGCCATTGTGAACCCGGTTTCACCACTCTCTTGTCAGCGGCCTTTCCATATTGGGCCGCCCTGTCTGGACGGAACGTCATGAACGCACAATTCGATTCGAAAGGCGGCCTGCGTCATCTGCTGACGCTGGAAGGCATTTCCCGCGACATCCTGCTGCGCCTGCTCGATCGCGCCGGACAGATCCGCGACGCGGCGGTGGGGCGCGTGGGACGCCGCAATGCCTTGGCCGGCGTCGCGGTCTGCACGTTGTTCTTCGAACCCTCCACCCGTACCCGCAGTTCCTTCCAGCTTGCGGCGCAGCGGCTCGGCGCGGACGTGCTCAACTTCGATGCATCGACCTCGTCCACGCGCAAGGGCGAGACCGCGCGCGATACGCTGAAAAATCTGGAAGCGATGGGCGTGCGCGGCTTCGTGGTCCGTCATCCCGACGACGGAATGGTCGAAATGCTGGCCGAATCCGCAGGCGAAGGGACGGCCTTGGTCAATGCCGGCGATGGCCGCAATGCGCATCCCACGCAGGGGTTGCTGGACATGATGACCCTGCGTCAGGCCAAGGGCGCGGATTTTTCCAGGCTCAAAGTGCTGATCGTCGGCGATGTCAAGCATTCGCGCGTCGCGCGTTCGGACCTGCATGCGTTGCGGGCTCTGGGCGCGGGCGAGATCGGGATATGCGGTCCGGCCAATCTTCTGCCCGACGACGACACGTTGAAGGGTTGCACGGTCGGCAGCGATTTCGATGCGATGCTGGCAGGCGTCGATGCGCTGATGATGCTGCGCTTGCAGCGCGAGCGCATGGAGGAGGGCATGGTGCGGTCGCTGGCGGATTATCACCGCGATTACGGCCTGAACGCCGAGCGCTTGCGCCGTGCCGCGACGAATGCGGCGGTGCTGCACCCGGGACCGATCAATCGCGGCGTGGAAATCACCGACGAAGTGGCCGACGGCCCGCAATCCTGGGTATTGCGGCAGGTGGCCAACGGCGTCGCGGTGAGAATGGCGGTGCTGGAGTCGCTGCTCGGGTAAACAGGCGACGGTTTGCCTATTCGGTCACGGTGATTTCAAACTCGATGGTGCGATCGATGTCGGCGTCTTCCCACGGACGGCGGTAACTGAAGACCAGCGGTTGCGTTCCCGTCTTTTCAGCCAGCAGGCGCCATTCCACATCACCGGAAGCGCCCACGATACCAGTAGTGCCGGTCGGTGGAATGGTGGTTTCACCGAGGACCCGGATCGCTCCGGGGGGCTCCGCCAACGTCCAGGAGTAGCCGGTCGAGGCCGTGTTCTGCGGCAGGGAAACGATGAAAGTCTGGCCCACTTTGACGGTCAAGGCCCTGGAGCTGTGTTCGCCGAGACGCGGCTCTTCCTCGCTGACGGCAACGGGAGGCGTGTCGGGTTTTTCAGGGGAAACCATTTGCATGCTGCCATATCCGGTGACGGCATATGCCGCCAAGGATGAAAGGATCATCGGCCTGAGCCATTGCAGTGGTGGGCGCATGGTACGAACCAATCGCTGGATTGTTTTCTTATTCGCATTGGGTGGGTAAATACAGCGTGAAAGCGGCTGTCAGCGTCTGGGAGCTTCGTTTTCTCGAAGATGTTACTGCTGGATGGCTCGCGGTCGAGCCCAGCCCGGAGATGTTGAAACCGCCGGCGGTCGTGGAGTATGCGAACGCGAGTGGAAGGACTCCGGCCGCGATGGCGACGAAGCGCCGCCTGTGCGGAAAACAGGTATTGCGTATATGGATTCCTCCATGCATCAAAGGATTTCGCCGGATTCATCGTGGCCGGCTTCGGAGAGAGTGTTTAGAACCTATCTCAAAATCAGAAATCCGTACGAAAGGCCTGTAAAATAGCCAAATGCTGAAGATTTCAGACACTCACTGGGAACGGATCAGGCATCATTTTCCAGAGGAAAACATTCC
>JAISFF010000079.1 GCA_031263725.1 Lysobacteraceae bacterium
TCCAGCACCAGCGCACTCTTGCGCCGCGCCGTCCATCGCTTGATCTCTTCTTCCATCTTCAGGCTCATCGTCGGTTCCTCTCAGTATGACGTGAGCAGGTTTTTAGTGGGTCATTACACGAACGGCAAAACTGCTGTCTCACTTGGCGACAATGTGGCACGCAGCACGGGTTTGCCGCTCGCAAACAAGCGACAGATCAAAGCCCAAGCATCGTGAACCGGAGAGCGTGCGTTACATCTGTCAGGCGTGCGAGCACGGCATCGCCGCATCTTGCGACGGAACGCGCTTGAGTTGTTCCAGTCCTTGTTCGAGCACATGCAGATCGAGCAAGTCACCCGACCGAACCGGAAACGCGCTGCGCCAGGTTCGCTCGGGCCATGCGCCGGAAGCGTCCGTATCGAAACGAATCTGGCGGATCGTGCCGGGCCGTAGATGCACGACCAGAACGCCACGGGACAGGTCCTGCTCGGGCAGACCCACCTGCGTGGTGACATACCCTCCGGCCAGTATCCGATCGGACGCCTGCCGAACGATCAACGCTGCGCCCTGCCGGCCGATGCACTGGCCCGCGTAACGGTCGAGCAGACGTTGCACGAAGGCGAATTCCCGATGCCGCTCTCCTTCCAGGCGAATCGATTGGATCAGGAAACAGTCGGTTTCTTTGGGGAGCACCTGTGGCAAAACCTGTGTGCGTGACTCATCCTCCTCCGCGCGCACCTCAGGCAATGCCTGCCGCCACTCCCGCTCCCGCGCCTGCCGTTCGGCACGGTCGCGCTGCTCCTGCTGGTCGGCGATGAAAGACGGTGCTTGAGCCATCGCAGCCATGGGCAAACATAACCATACAACGACGCCTACTTCAATGAAACCAACCCGAATTCGCATTCCCACCTTACTTTATTTTTACGATAGAACAGAAAATGGCGAGCTAGACCAGCCATCAATCAACTCTTATCTGGAAAACTTATTCACGGAAATTGATCCATCGCTTGGATTTACAAGATAGTCAACGCCATTCCAATTAGACGCAATTATGGACCCTTTTTCATCACATATGACGTTCATATAAGGCTTATCCATTTGCGTGCCGTGAGGGCTTTCTTGAATCTGCCAAATAATTCTTTTCTCTTTAGTGATAGCAAAAACATTTCTATTGTAAATAGTTCCAATAGGCGGGATTACTTTTACAATAAATAAATGATTGCACTTTACAACCGACTCCGCAGGAAATGGCAAATCAATTTTCTCGCCATCAATGAATAGTCCCTCCCCGTCAATATGACATGCAACCTGATTCATTAGTCAATCCTCACCGTATTTTTAAATGCAGATTCTGGCAGTCGCTGTAGTAGCTCGTATTGAATAGCGTTTCCTATACCATTAAAAGCAGGATTAACAATTCCTGTCCTGACCCTTGTTCCTGCCGGAACGTGAACCTCTGACATAAATAATGGCAGTTCAGGAAGAGAATATTTCATCTGTATTTGCTCAGCGGTTAATCCTTCTATTGCTTCCCGTCTCATCATCCAAGAGCGAGCCATATTATTCTCTCCATGCACTCGAACATATACATCATCGATAACAGTCGTATATTCAGTCACCCTGGTTCCAGATTTATAAGGAGGTGTCCATCCTTCAGGGTAAGCAGCGTTAACTTCAGAGGCAAGACGATAATCAACGTCTGTCCTCCTTGCATATTTTCCAGCTTGAGAAGAAATGGCACTATTTGTCACTGAAGATGGCGTCTCAACAGCACCCGCATAATCCCTCATCAACCGGGTCGCACCCCAGGCGGTGCCCAAGGCCACACCCGTGGCGGTCGTCTTGTTCTGGAAGTCGTACACCGCGCCGTAGATATTCCCCTGCATAAGCTGCAGGGTCTCTTCCGCGCCGGTGAACGTGAAGTCTTCCCACATCCCTCTCAGGTGATCCAGCGCGATGCCAGGCTCACGGGCGGCGTTCATGCCGAACATCGCGCCATGCGACAGCCCTTCGAGCACGCCGCGTAGACCCGCCACGAATCCGTCGGTGCTGCCATCGCCTTTGGCTTGGGCGATGAGTTCCGTGTAACGCGGGTCGTTCTTGTAGGTCGCCGGGTTGACCAGCGCCAGATAGTCCAGCGTGTAGCCCAGCATGACCGCGTCGGTCAGCAGTTCCTTCAAGCCCAGCCGGTGGTTTTCATATTCGCTGGAACTGACCTGGAACAGTGGGCTGTTCTGGTATTGCATCAGTTCGTTGCGGATGAATGCCTGTGCCTGGCCCACCTCCCAGTCCGCGGCCGCGAGGGCATCGTTCCATGACTTGTCGGTCATGGCCGCTGCCGCACGCATCAGTTCCTGGCGGGCCTGTTCCTCGCTGACCCCGAACTGTTCGGCGTAACGCGCCACCCGGTCGTCGTCTCTCACGAACGCGATTTCATCCGGATGCAGTTGCCGGTTGAACTGTTCGCCCCACAACGCGGTCGCTGCACCGCTGCCATCGCCCATCGCCGCGCCGATCGCCAGGCTGGCCAACTGCATATAGGTGGCGAACTCGTGGCTGTTCGGGTCGACGCCCTGGCCCGTCAGATAATCGTGCACGGCATTGAAGGCGAGCTGGTTGGCCGCTGCGCCGGCCAGTCCCTGCAGCGCATCGCCGCCGCCCAACGCGGCGACTGCCGCGCCGACCGCGCCGTGCAGGATGACTTTTTCGCGGCTGCCTTCTTCCCAGCCCATCCCGCGCGCCAGATCGCCGGCGGCCTGGAATCCCACCAGTCCAGCGATCTGCCCCAGTTCAAGCTGTTCCTGGACTTCCTGTTCGTCAAAAATCGGGGTCAGGCCGGTGTTCTGCAGTTCGGTGACGTCGCGGTCCAAGTGCGCCAGGGTGGTTGCGTCGCCATCGCGGATTTCGACGGTGCCTCGGGCGATGCCACTGCGAGTGGTGCTGTGGGCGTCGTCGCTGGCCGGGATGCCCAAGCCGGGGCTGACGCCGCCACTGGCGCCGCTGTTCCAGCTGATGCCGCCGCTGATGCCCATGGTCTTGCCGCGGTAGTCGGCTGCGTTTTCCAGATCGCGCGCGCTCAGACTGCCGGTGCTGAGCCGGTTGTTGTCCGGATCGGCGGCGCTGGCGATCGCCGCGCCGACCAGTTCGGTATGGCCGTCCACTTCGATGTCGAACCCGCCCGTTCCCGCTTCAATGCCGGTCTGCTCATTGACGCTGCGGTAGTTGGACTCGATATCGGTTTTGCCCAGATAACCGCTGGCGCGGCCACCGCCGGTCCCGGCCGCCACGTCGAAACCGCTCTGGTGGTCTTGCCGGTCGAAGGTGTGTGTGTCCTGTTCGCTGACCAAGGTCAAATCGCCGCCGATCCGGGCGATGACGGTTTCGCCACGCGTCTGTGCACCTTGTAGCGTGGTGTCGTGGCCGGAGATCAGGGTCAGCGTATCGCCAGCGCTGACTTGAGTTTCCGCATGGCTCAGACTCGCGCCGTCACTGTGGCCCCGCGCCTGATGCGCGCTGGCATACACTCCGAGTCCAGCTTCGCTGCCGATCGTCACGCCGACACTGCCGCCGCTGGCTTTGTTCTCGGTATGTTGCCGGCTCGTCTCCTGTTGCGATTGCAGCCGCAGGTCGTGGGCCGCTGCCAAGGTCACATTGCGGCCTGCGACCGTGCTGCCGTAGATACTCAGATCCCCGCCGTTGCCGTCTTCGTGGCCGGTGGCGGCTATCGTGACATCGCCGCTGTTGCTGCTGATGCGGCTGCCCTGAATCGTGGTTTCCTGCAGATCGGCGGTGTTCGTGCTGCGGCTGGCGCCGATCCCGATCCGCAGGCTCATGCCGGCGTTGGCCGGGATCTGCCCGCTGGCGACGGCGCTCACGCCCTGACCGACGTTGATGAGATCGCGCGCGCCCTGCACCGCATGCAGCGCCGCCAGGCGATCGTCTTCCACGTCGCCGGCCCGGTCCAGATGCGCCACCGCCTGTACCGCCGCATCGACCGCACCGCCCTTCAGACTGGCGCTGAACCCGGACTGCCGGAAGCGCTGTTCTTCCTGCACGCTCAGCGTGTTTTCCACACCCTCAATGGTCACGTTCGCCCCGGCGATGCCGACGCCGGTCTCGCCGAGCACTTCGCTGCCGCGCACCGTCACCTCGTTGCCGGCCACTAGATCGACGCGGCCTTCCAGGCTGCCGACCAGACTGCTGCTGTGCGTGACCTGGACGACATCGCTGTCGCGCTCCAAGGACTGGCTGCCCACGCTAAACCCGGCGCCGCCACCGGACAGGCCGGATTTCTTGCGCCGGTATTCGTGCTGTTCCTCGACCGTGTTGCGGCCGGTATCCAGCGTCAGATCACGGCCCGCCGCTAGCAGGATATCGCCGGTGGCCGCCACCTGCGCCGCCTGGGTACTCAGATCGCGTCCGGCGATCAGGTCCACGGTCTCGCCGCTGAGCATCGTGCCGACCACCCAGGATGCATGGGTCTCATCGTGCGTGGTCGTGGTGGTGCTGGAGAAGCTGCCGGAGCGTTTTTCCCGCGTGTGGCGGGTGGCCTCGTGTTGCTCCTGGGCCGTCGTCAGCGCGATATCGCGGCCCGCCGCCAGCTCGAGCCCGCCGGCTTCGCTGCGTACCTGCGTGGCTTGCAGGGTCAGGTCCTGACCGGCTTGCCACACGATATCGCCCGTCGCGGACACGTCGCTGCCGTGCGCGGTCTCGTCGCGGGTGGCCTCGGTGATGACCCGGCGACCTTCCCGGCTCTGCTCGCGCGAGGCCGCCGTGGTGGTCAGCGTAGTGCTGGTCAGATCGCGGCCGGCAATCAGCACCAGAGTACCGGAGGCCGTGGCGGCGTCCGAGGCGCCCATTTCGGCGTCGGCGGTCATCGCCGTCAGGGATGACGCCGCAGGTTCGGAGACGGATGCGGTCGGATTCATACCCGCCTGCAGCCGGGCGGCGGTCAGATGCAGATCGCGGCCCGCTACGACCTGCAGATCGCCGCCGGCTTCGAACACGGTGGCATCGATGTCCTGCGTCGTTTCCCGGCGCATGGGATTGCCATCGTGCACATCGCGCAGGGTCTGCACGGTCGAGGTCAGATGCACGTCGCGGCCAGCGCTGGCGACCAGGTCGCCTTCGGCCTGAACTTCGCTGGCGGTAACCACCAGATCGCGGCCGGCATGCAGGTCCAGCGTGCCGTTCAATAGCGGCGGCGGGAGCGCGATGTCGCCGGGCGAGCCGGTATCCGGGGGCGTGAGGCCGGCACTCGCCGTTCCGGCCTGCAACCGTGCCCGCTCCAGGTCGATATCCCGGCCAGCCATGACCGCCAGAGCGCTCCCCGCGATCACTTCGGCTTGTGTGGCACCCAGCGGTCCGGCTTCGGTCACGATCCGCACATCGCGGCCAGCTTCCAGCGCCACATCGTTCCCTTCGATCCGTCCATTGCGGTTCACCAGATCGTTCCCGGCCAGTAGCGTCAAGCGGTCGCCGGCGCCGATCACGCCGCCGTCGTTCAACAGGTCTTGCGCCTGGAGGACCACATCGCTATCGGCACGGATCGCACCGCCGCGATTGACCAGGGTCTCGCTGGCTTCGGCACGCACCGTGTTCGCCACGATCTGTGCGCCTTCCAGCCGGAATCGTTCGGTACTGGCTTGCGACAGATACACCACCGGCACCAGGACTTCCTCGCCATCGACTTCCTGCGCCACCAGCCAGACGATGTCGCGGTCCAGCGCCGCCAGTTGCTCCGCCGTCAATGCAATACCCACCATCAGATGGAACGCTCCGGCGATCTCGACGCCGGCGTCCATCAAGGCCCGGTACTGCGCCAGCGCGTCCGGTTCGCCCAGATAACGACGTCCGGTCAACCCGGCGATCTGGTTCAACACCAGTTGCGTCTCGTAATAATCGTCGCCCAGCCGCCGATGCCGGCCTTCCGGATCGATGCCCAGCCGGTCCAGCAAATAATCCGAACCCAGCCACTGGCCATAATCGGTCAGCCGTGGATCGGTCTCGATCCGCCAACGGGCGGCCTCGTCGACTTCGCGGTACAGGCCGCCCGGCGGGGTCAGCGAGGGCCATTGAAACTGCGGCGGCGGTTCATCGCTGCGCCCGACGCTGTGGTTGTCGATCGTCCGCGCGCTCAGATCGACCTGGCCTCGGGCGCTCAGGGTCGCGGCCACCGCCGTCCCCGGATCGAGCGTGATCCAGACCGGCGGATTCGTCAGATCGACGGCCTGCTCGAAGCTTTCCCAGTGCTCGCCGTAATGCCAGAACACGCCGGGAATCCAGTGGCGTGGGTTGCGCACCAGATACTGGCTCTGCACTTCCAACGCGGTACCGCGGCCGATCTGCATGCGCGGCGACCACGCCCGGTTCTCGATCACCCCGCCGGCATCACCGCTCAACGGCTGCGCATTGACGATCAGATTGCCACCCGCCGCGACGGTCGAGGTCGCGTTCAACAGGTGGCCGGTGTCGATGACGAGATCGCCGCCGCCCAGGATTTGGCCTTCGGCACTGGCGCGTTGCAGCAGCCGTTCGATCGCCAGCAGGGTATCGGTGGTGACGCTCTGAAACGTGGTGGCCGAGCCTCGACCGTAACGCCAGCCGAAGCAGCGCTCGCGCTCCCAGCCGTTCTGCGCGCACACCGCATCGGCTTGCGCGATCTCTTCGGCACTGACCACGCGCCAGGGTTCGACGTTGGGCGGCTGGTGCGAGGGATCGGTATCGTCGTAGCGGTAACGCGAGACCGGCGCATAGGTGGTTTGGTTGGTCGCTTGCTCGGCTTCATCGAGGGTATGCCAGACCGTCTCAAACACACGACGCTCGTTGAAAATCGCATCGGCGGCGATCGTCAGGGTATCGGCGGCCTGGATGCGGCCGGAACGGTTGGCGACCACGCCGGTGCGCGCGCCGTCGTGGCCGGTCATCGTCAGCGTGCCAGCCGAGTGCAGTTCGGCATCCAGATTGTCGAGCCGTTCGCTGATACGCAGTTCGAGGTGCCGGCCGGCGGCGATCAGCCCTTCGCCGTAATCGACCGGCGCCAGCGCCGTGCCCAGATCGCGGCCGTTGACCAACCGCTCGGCCTCGATCATGACCTGACGACCGATCACCGTGCCGGTGTTGTGGACATCGGAGGCGACCAGTTCGACGTGATCGCCGTCGATCCGCCCGGCGTTGTCGATGCGCTCGGCCTGAACCTCGGTCAGACCCGTGCCCGACGGATTGCCGCTGCTCAAGCGGCCCCGGTTGTCCAGATGGGTGGCCTGAATCTGCAGCGCGCCGTAGGCTTCCAGCGCGTCAGTGTTGGTCAGTGTTCCCGCCACATCGAGCATCAGCGCGCCGTTACTGAGCAAGGACTGACGCCCGTCATGGGTGTAATCGCCCAGGAAGGTGAGCCCGGCGCGCTCGTGGCCGAACAGCCTGCCCCCGTCCCCCGTCAATGTCTGCAATTGCACCTGCAGTTGCCGCTGTGCGGCCAGTTGTCCTGCCGCGTTGTGCAGTTGATCCGCAGCCGCGTGCAGATCCCGGCCCGCGACGATCTTGCCCTGTGCGTTGTCCAGAACGCCGGTCGCGTGCACGGACAGATCGCCGCCGCTTTGGAGCTGGCCGCCCGTGTTGTCCAGAATCCACGCCTGCAATTGCAGGTCTCCGGCACTGTGAATACGCCCCGCAACGTTGCCGATTTGCTGCGCCTGCAAGGTCATCGATTGCCCGGCATACAGATCGCCGGTGTTGTCCAGCGCGGTTGCCTCGACATGCAGGGCATCGCCAGCCAGCACCGTGCCGCTCTGGGTCAGCGTTCCGTCGGCGTGAAGCGTCACATCGCCGCTCGCACCCAATCGGCCTTCCGCATCGATCCCGGCCACCGTCGTGCCGCTGGAGATCAGGTCACCTGCGCTGCGCACCCGGATATTCCCGCCCGCCGTCTGTTGCCCCGACAGTGCCACCTCCGAACCACTGATCTGCAAATTCCCCGCCGCCGACGTGCGGCCGGTCAGCACCAGCCGGCCCTCCGCCGCCAGAATGAAATCCTCCGCGCCGTAGGCCAGCATCTCGCCATCGTTGCGGATCCCCGCTCCCGGCTCGGTACCGATCAGAAATATGCGATTCGCGTACATCCCGCCCAGCGCCGCCAGGTCCAGTGCAAACCGGGGCGTTTCCCCCTCAACCGCCTGAATCTGGATCGTGCCGTCGTTATAGTCGATCCGATTCGTCCCCAGAATCGCGTACAGGTCTCCCGCCCACACTTTTGCGTTCAACTCCATCGCCCGCGCCAGAAGGTCCACCCGGTCGGCGCCGGTCGCGTTCAGTCCCGCGCCGTCGATCCGCACCGTGCCGCGTTCGACCTGAAAGGCATTCAGATCCCCATCCATCCCGAAGACCGGACGCCCGGTGGTCAGGACTCCACGCGAGGTGTTGATAAAACCGCAGCCGTCGCAGGTAATGCCGTTCGGGTTGGCGATGACGACCTCGGCCCGCGAGCCGGCCACCTCGGTGAATCCGCGTAATGCGCTGGGGTGGGTCGAGGTGACTTCGTTGAGAATGATCCGCGCCGACTGATCCGGTGCCAGATTGGGATTGCCTTCGATATGGCCGCCCAACTGCGTGGCGGAAACCCCGCGCGCGTTGTTGAGGATCACCCCGGCACGGTCGACGTCGAACTGCTGGTATTGGTTATGAGACACCCCCTGCCCGTTCGGCGCGGCGATGTTCACGACCGGCACCCCGTTGCCGGCGCGATCGACATGAACGCCCGGTGTAACCGGAACCTGCTGCGCGAAGGCGCACCACGGGCCGCCGAAGACGAAAGTCAGCAGCGCACAGGCCAGCGCAACGCCCGTGCCACGGCGAAAGCCGCGCCTATTCGCGTTCGACCCTCGTGACTCGGTCATGATCGACATGCCTTCCCCTCGCCCCAATGTAATGAAATTCACTATCAACTAGTGTATATAATATCAGCACATAAGCAATTCCCACGCTCTGCCGAACGTCTTCCCTGCCATCCGTCAAAAGATGAGCGATACATGTACAAAAGCTTAACGCAATTGTTCGGGAGGCGGTATCAGGCTCAGGAAGGAATGCATGTAGGAAATTTCCTACATGGGCCAGAATCGGCCCGCTTATCCGGGATCTCGATATGCGCTCCCGGGGAACCCAACCCGGACCCACCTCAACAACGCTTTCGGCTTCCCTTCCCTTCGGCCAGCTCTCGCGCCCGGATGAAAATCACGTCCAGTGTGACGCCCAGCGCATCGGACACCTTTTGAAGAGAACGCACAGACGGGTTTCTACGTCCACGCTCTATCCCGCTGACGTAGGTACGATCCAACCCCGCGCGGTCGGCAAGCGCTTCTTGCGAGATACCTATCTCGCCCCGGAGGGCACGAAGGGCAGGTCCCACTTGGCTGGCGATATCCATCGTGCCAAGGTGACTTGGCACGGACTATACCACCACGGACTATGAGTCACAATCGGAATCGAATCGCGGACCACCCGATGCTTGAAGCAACAAGGGAATAGGCGGGGATGCCTTGTTTCCCCTCGGACGACCTCGTTGCGGACAGCCACGCCTCCGGATCGCCCGTCAGCGGCAGAGGGTGCGTTCTTTTTCTGGTGGAACTCCACCACCAATAAATTCAATGGATTGCAGTGATGCAAGCCATTTTTGTTTTTGCAGTTGCCCGGAATTTGCCCGGATTTTTTCGGCGATCGTATCCGGCGTCTCGCTCTATGCGACCGGCTCATGCGATACCTGCGCGCATGAAACTAGAACCTATCTCAAAATCAGAAATCCGCACGAAAGGCCTGTAAAATAGCCACATGCTGAAGATTTCAGACACTCACTGGGAACGGATCAGGCATCATTTTCCAGAGGAAAACATTCC
>JAISFF010000002.1 GCA_031263725.1 Lysobacteraceae bacterium
ACAGAAAAAGCGACGCGAACATCTTCATAGAAGTTCCCTTATCCCCTCTCCGGACGCAGCGTCCACCCCGTGCATCCAGCAACTTACCGGTTACGGCCTGATGCCGTCGTTCATTCGCAACGGGCCGACCCTAGCATATACGCAAGGTGAATGACAATACGCAATACAGGATATCTCTTGACAGGCGAGATTCCGGTCGAACTTTCCGTCGGGTACGGGTCCCGCTCTCGAAGACCCAGGGAATACGGATCAGAAATAATCCGAGAAATATGGTTCCTGGTCCGGGATCAGGTATTCGAGCATCTTGATCGTGGCCTCATCCGCTTCCAGACGTTCGATGCGGTGCAGATAGGAAGGCGAACGATAGCTCATCAGCAAGGCGGTCAAGGTCTGGATATTGGCTTTCACCGGCCGGCCCAGCGGCTCGCGGCCGACCATCGTTTGGCCCAGATCGTCCCATTGCACGCTGAATACGCCATTGTTCCACTCGGCCAACGGATCTTCGACGACGAAATGAAAAGGTTCGGCCGGGTCGCGCGGGAAGGGATAATCGCGCAGGAAGGCTTCGACATCGACGATCCGCCCCATGATGTAGGGCGAAACGGTTTCCTCTATTTCGCCGTCCTCCAGCAGAAAAGCGACCGGTTCGTTGCGATAGATGTTGCCGTGCACGGAATTGATCATCGAGAAATGCGCGGAAATGAAATTCCACAGGCCTTTTCTGGCTTCCTGGTTGAGGTAGATCATTTCCTTGATCCGGAACACTTCGTCGGCGATCCAGTACAGCACGTAGCCGAGCGGCCTGCCATCGTGACCGTAATAGACGCCGGCCGTGCGCTCGTCCTCGTTTTCCCAGCGCCAATACTCATCCCAGTTCAGCGGTTCGCGAATCATCGCGCCGTGCGTGATCCGTGCGAACTGGTCGTAAACCGCGATGACATCGGGATCGCCGGCCGCCAGCCGTTCCACATAACCGTCCACATCGGCCACCCTGGGCAACTGCGAATCGCGGATATTGAAGGTGAGATGATCGGACATGATCTCCCAGCCCTTCTCGCGGTAGTACGGAATCGAATACGGATGCAGATAGGCGATCCACTGGCCGCGCTCGCGCATGTGCTCCAGTCCGGTGCGGATCAGTTCCCGCATCAGGCCGAGACTGGTGTATTCGGGATAGGTGCCCACGCCGGTGACGCCGGCCATGCTGTAGATCCTGCCGTGCACGTTGACGCGGCACGGATAGACAGCCAGTTGGGACACCAGTTCGTCGTCCTCATTGAACCAACCGATCACGTCGGCGTTCTGCAATACCGGCCGTTTGGCCTGGATCAGTTCGCCATCCCGGTAGCCGCTCTCGGCGATCTCCTGGTTGGTGACCTGAAAGACATAGCGCAGCAGTTCGTTGAACTGGTCCAGATACTCCAACCCCACCGGTTTGAGCCGGAGCTTGCCGCGTGGCGTTTCTTTTTCCGGACGCATCTTGTCGCTACTCGTCGTTTCTCAAAAAGTGCGGATTCGTGAATGTTCCGCCAATCACGATCAGCGCGGCGTCTACGCCGGCCCTGTGGCATCCCGGGCGCATGCGATGTCCCGCCCTGCCCGTCCATATCGCAGGCCATGATGGTCCTCGCCGACATGCCATGCGATGAACTGCCGCGAAAGTCTCATGACGGCTTGTTCACCATCAGCCAGAAAATCCCGACCACGCTCAGGAACGCCGGCCAACCCAGGCAGAACCACCAGCGCATCGTGGTGTAGTAGGCCTTCGGCAACGGCTCGCCGCGCTGGTCCGCGATCCGCGCCAGATCGCGGGCGCGCACCTGCAGCCACAATACCGGCAGCCAGCATGCGCCAATCACGAAGAACAATACCAGCGCCATTTGGACCCAATATGTGCTCAGCGGCAGTTGCAGGACACGGGTCAGCCACAGGCCGGTGACGAACTGGGCGATCACGGCGGGCGCGGTGAAAAAGCTGTCGGCGATCACCACGACCCGGCCCGTGGCGGCGATGATTTTCGGGTCGCCGCGCAGATGCGCCATCCACATGAAGAAAGCGATTCCCAGGCCAGTGCCGAACAGCAGTGTCGAAGACAGGATATGGATCAGCTTCAGCCAGAAATACACGCCATCATCTCCTGTCCGACAGCACCCACAGCACGCCCAGTGCGGGCAATATCACCAGATTCTTGATCATACCGCCCAGCGGATCCAGCCACAGTTCCGGCAACAGCGTTCCGAATACCAACGTGTACAAGACCAGCATCATCATCATGGCGGTGACGGCGGCGCGCGATCGCCAGTTGGTCAGCAACCATACGCCCAGGAACAGATCCACCGCCCCGCCCAGCCTCCCCATTGGCACCGCCATGCCCTGCTCCAGCCAGCTACCCGCCACCATCTGCTCGATCACGAATGCCGGCGTCATGAACCCGGTCAGGGCGGAGACGAGCCACAGCACCACCACGGCGAAGCGCAGCGTCGGCCCGAGGAAATAGAGCTGTGCCTGCCAGCGGTCCTGCACCAGGCTCGGCGTCGCGGTCAGCACTTCCTGCAACGATCTGACGCGGACGCCGAAATCCTCCTGCAGCCGTTGCGGCGTACCCGGCGCGGCCGTATTGCCGCGCCGGATCATCCGCCACATGGTTTCGCCCATCGGCCCGCGTCCCCACCACTCGGCCACCTTCACCGCCAGCGAAACCCAGGAGGCGGGAACCGGCAACACCGTCGTTCCGGGTATCCTCAACCATCGGCGCCAGGCCAATTGATAGTCGCGCAGTGAAATCGGTTCCGGGCCGACCACTTCATAGATACCGCGCACACTGCTTTCCAGTGCGCGCGCCACCAGCTCGACCAGGTCCTCAGCCGCCACCGGCTGCACATTCCAGTGACCCTCGCCGGGCAATGGCATCACCCACGGCAATGCCGCCATGCCGCGCAGCAGCGAGGAGCCTCCATAGGAACCGGAAGCGGCGTACACCACCGACGGGCGCAGAATCACCGCTTCCAGCGGCAACTTCGTCAGCGCCTGATCGAACCGATGCCTGGATGCGATGAATTCGCCGTCTTCCGGGTGTCCCAGGGCGGAGATCTGCACGAACTTGCGGATGCCTGCCGCGATGCAGGCACGCGCCAACGCCAGCGGGGCGAGGGTATGGATCGCGTCGAAGCCCTGGGTATGCGTTTCGCGCAGGATGCCGGCGACATTGACGACCGCATCGATGCCTTCCAGCAATGGCAGCCAGGATTCCGGCGTCAGCATCTGCGCCAGGTTGCATTCGCGCTCGTCCTCGGCCAGCGGCCTGCCCTTGCTGCGCACCGCACGCAACACTCGCCAGCCATGCTGCCGCAACGCCGCCACGATATAGCCGCCGATGAAACCGCTGCCGCCGACCACCAGAACGGTACATGCCGGCGTCTCGGGCAGATAGAGTGGGCTGTCTTCCATTCAACGGTCTCCGAAACAGGCTAAAGGATACCGTCCCGGCTACGTCATGGACACAGTACAGCCGGACCGGAATCGCACCTTTGTATCCGATGCCAGGTGTATCCTTGCCATATCGATGTATGGACGGTCATTGCATGCGTTTTTCTTCCTTTACCGATCGGATCAACGGCCCGGGCGTCGCCGCTTGGGATATTCACAACGCGGCCATGCGCGCCTTGCGCGAGGGGGAGGATGTCATCGCATTGAGCGTCGGCGATCCGAGTTTCGACACACCAGAACCGATCCGCGCACGCGCCATCGCCGCGATTGAGTCTGGCGATACCCACTACACCGCGATACTGGGCAAGCCGGAGCTGCGCCAAGCCATCGCCCGGTTGTACAGCGAGCACTTCGATCTGCCGACGCGCATGGAAAATGTCGCCGTCTGCGCCGGCGCGCAGAACGGCATTTTCGCAACAGCGCTGTGCCTGCTCGACCCGGGTGATGAGGTGCTGGCGCTGGAACCCGTCTATCTGACCTATGCCGGCTGCCTGGAAGGTGCCGGTGCGCGCATGGTGACGGTACCGGTACTGCCGGACCAGGATTTCCGCCTGAACCTGGATGCACTGAAGACCGCGGTGACACCCAAGACACGCGCGATCTTTCTGGCCGATCCGAACAATCCCACCGGCCGCATGCTGTCGCGCGACGAACTGGAAGCCATTGCCGAACTGGCCAAGGCGCACGATCTCTGGGTCGTCGTCGACGAGGTCTACCGCGCGCTGGTTTTCAAAGGCGAATATCTGGCGATGCATCAACTGCCCGGCATGCGCGAGCGCACCGTCACCATCGGCAGCCTGTCCAAGTCGCATGCCATGACCGGCTGGCGCACCGGCTGGGTGGTCGCGCCGGAACCCCTGATCGAGCATATCGACCGGTTGGCGCTGAACATGCTGTATGGCCTGCCCGCCTTCATCCAGACCGGCATGATCGAAGCGGTCGAGCGCTATCCCGAAATCTCCGCCGACATGCGCAAGCGCTACCAGCGCAGACGGCATATCGTCATCGAGGAACTGGAACCTGTCGAGCGCATCCAGACACGCGAGCCGATGGCGGGCATGTTCGCGCTGATCGATGTCCGCGACACCGGCTTGGATTCACTGGATTTCGCCTGGCGTCTGTTCCGCGAGCGGAAAGTCTCGGTGATCGACGCCAGCGCCTTCACTCCCGGCCTGAGAGGATTCGTCCGCATCGCCTACGGTCTGGACGAAGACCGCCTGCGCGAGGGCTGCCGACGCATTGCTGGTTTCGTCGCAGAACTGGTAGCATGACGATGAAGCGATACCGCATTGCCTGATCGCCAGACCAGCATCCATCGAAGCTTGACCATGTCCGAAATACTCATCAGCAATGTGGAAGACCTGCCCGGGTACACCATCGACCGACATATGGGATTAGTGCAAGGCAGTTGTGTCCGTGCCAAGGATTTCGGCCGGGACATGCTGGCCAGCCTCAAGAATCTGGTCGGCGGTGAACTCGTCACCTATACCGAACTGCTGAACGAATCGCGGCAGGATGCGCTGGAACGCATGACCCGGCAAGCACGCGCGCTGGGCGCCAATGCGGTCATCAATGTCCGTTTCACCACCGCGAACATCGCCCCCGGCGCCGCGGAGATTCTCGCCTACGGCACCGCCGTCGTTTTGCGGAAGAACGGATGAACACGATATGTCGACGTTGATCCTTTTCCTGTTGTTCTTTGTCGCACCGATGCTCGTCACCTTCGTGATCGGACAGCATATCGACCGGAAACACCAGGAATCGATACGCAAGCGCGAGATCAAGTACTGCAACGTCATCGTCACCACGCAAAAAGCGCCACCGCCATCCTACTCGGGACAGTCGTTCCGGCTGGTCGCCGGCGCGGTGGTCATCGGCAGTAATCATTTCCGGCAGGTGATCGCTTCGCTGCAATCGTTCATCGGCGGCCGGATCAGCAGTTTCGAGCCGATTCTGGAACGTGGCCGCCAGGAAGCCATCCTGAGGATGAAGGAAACGGCGTACAAGCGCGGCGACAATTTCATCGCCAATGTCAGGTTCGAAACCGTGCCGTTGAGTGGCAATGCGTCGCGCTACCAATACGGCATGGGCAAGATAGAGCTGCTGGCTTACGGAACCGCCTGGCGCGCACCACAGTCGTTGCCCGATACGACTCGGTGACGTTCCCGCGTCGCCGTCGGCCGGGCCTTCATCGCCTTGCAGCCAGCCATCGCAACGCCCTAAAAAAGACACCGGAATCCCGGTGTCCTTGATGGAACCGTTGTCTGGCCTTACAGGATGTACCGGCTCAGATCCGGATCCTTGACCAGTTCGCCCAGGTTTGAATCGACATAATCGCGGTCGATCACGACCTTTTGCCCGTCGCGGTCCGGCGCTTCGTAGCTCAGGGTATCCAGCAGGCGTTCGAGCACGGTATGCAGCCGGCGCGCGCCGATGTTCTCCTGCCGCTCGTTGACCTGGGCGGCGATCTCGGCCAGCCGGTCGATGGCTCCATCGCTGAAGGTCAGGCCGACGCCTTCGGTCTGCAACAGCGCGGCGTACTGTTTGGTCAGCGCCGCCTTCGGCTCGGTCAGGATGCGGATGAAATCCTGCTTGGTCAGGGCAGTCAGCTCGACGCGGATCGGGAACCGTCCCTGCAACTCGGGGATCAGGTCGCTGGGCTTGGCCAGGTGGAATGCGCCCGAGGCGATGAACAGGATGTGGTCGGTCTTGACCGTACCGTACTTGGTGCTGACGGTGCTGCCTTCAACCAGCGGCAGCAGATCGCGCTGCACGCCTTCGCGGCTGACATCGCCGCCACCGATGATGTCGCCGCGCTTGGCGACCTTGTCGATCTCGTCGATGAAGACGATGCCGTGCTGCTCGCAAGCCTCGATGGCGGCGGTGCGGATATCGTCCTCGTTGACCAGCCTGGCCGCCTCTTCCTCGATCAGCAGCGGGCGCGCCGCCTTGATCGTCATGCTGCGCTTGTTCGACTTGGCGCCGCCGAGGCTGGAGAACATCTGCCGCAATTGCTGGCCCATTTCCTCCATGCCGGGCGGCGTCATGATGTCCACGCCGACGTTGACCGCGATATCCAGTTCGATCTCGCGCGCGTCGAGTTCGCCATTGCGCAGCATCCTGCGGAACTTGATCCGGGTCTCGTTCTCCTGTGACGAAGGCTCGTTCCGAATCGCCTCCGGGTCCGCCACCATGAAACCGACGCCGCCCTCGCTGCGACGCGGCAGCAACGCATCGAGAATCCGCTCCTCGGCCTTTTCCTCCGCCTGCAAATGCACGCGGGTCTTGGCCTGCTCGCGATACATCTTGACCGCGGTATCGGCCAGATCGCGGATGATCTGCTCGACATCCTTGCCGACATAGCCGACCTCGGTGAAACGCGTCGCTTCGACCTTGACGAAAGGCGCGTTGGCCAGCGTCGCCAGCCGCCGCGCGATCTCGGTCTTGCCCACGCCGGTGGGACCGATCATCAGGATGTTCTTGGGCATGACTTCGTTGCGCAGATCCGGCTCCAGCTGCATGCGCCGCCAGCGGTTGCGCAACGCGATGGCCACCGCGCGCTTGGCGGCATGCTGGCCGACGATATGCCGGTCCAGCTCCTGCACGATTTCGCGCGGGGTCATGGTGGCGGAAGTGTTTTCGTGTTCCACGGACATGGGATTTCGGCTTCGTTGAAAGTCAGACATGGCAAAGTCGCAGTCGTGACGGCGCATTCGCGGTGGCATGCGCCCGATGTCACTCAGAGTTCTTCGACGATGATATTGCGGTTGGTGTAGATGCAGATGTCGCCGGCAATGTTCAGCGCTTCGCTGGCGATGGCTCTGGCATCCAGCCCGGTATGCGCCAGCAGCGCGCGCGCCGCAGACAAGGCATAGGAGCCGCCGGAACCGATCGCGATGATGCCATCCTCCGGTTCGATGACATCGCCAGTGCCGCCGATGATCAGCGAGGTCTCCTTGTCGGCCACCGCCAGCAGCGCCTCGAGCTTGCCCAGCCGGCGCTCGGTACGCCAGTCCTTGGCCAGCTCGACGGCGGCGCGGGTCAGTTGCCCGTGCTTTTCCAGCTTGGCTTCGAACAGTTCGAACAGGGTGAAGGCATCGGCCGCCGCGCCAGCGAACCCGGCCAGCACCTGGCCGTCGTGACCCAACCGCCGCACCTTGCGGGCGTTGCCCTTCATCACGGTATGGCCGAGCGTGACCTGACCGTCGCCAGCCACCGCAACCTTGCCGTTGCGGCGCACGGAAAGAATGGTGGTGGCATGGAATACGTTGGGATTCTGGCTGGGGTCCATTGCGTTCTCCGGGGCAATGGGTTCCACATGGGGACGACGACGAACAAGCTCAAGTGTGGAACGCGGCCATCCGTCAGGCCGGGACCGGGGGGATACCCGAACCGCAGGAGTCCGCCGCGATCCGGCCCCATCCCGGTCAGGACTTGTCCGCTTCCTTGCCGCGCCTGCGCCTGGCGCGCGGGTGCGCGGCATCGTAGACCCGCGCCAGATGCTGGAAATCCAGATGCGTGTAGATCTGGGTCGTGGAGATGTCCGAATGGCCGAGCAGTTCCTGCACGCCGCGCAGATCGCCGGAGGACTCCAGCACATGGCTGGCGAAACTGTGCCGGAGCATGTGCGGATGCACGTTCTTGTACAGGCCCTGGCGCAAAGCCAGTTGCTTGACCCGGATCTGCACGGCGCGCTGCGAGAGCGGCCCGCCGCCACGGCCGGGAAAAACGAGACTGTTCGCGTCGGGATGGTGTTCCTCGCGCCACTCCGACAACGCCTTGCGCGCATGCGAGCCGACCGGAACCTGGCGCTGCTTGTTGCCCTTGCCGAGCACGGTCATCATGCCGGCGTCGAACTCGAAGTCGTTCCAGCGCAGGCCGCACAGTTCGGACAGTCGCAACCCCGAGGAATAGAACAATTCCAGCAGCGCGCGATCGCGCCGTCCCAGCGGCGCATCGGTAGCGACCTCGACCAGTTGCACGGCCTCGTCCACGTCCAGCACCTGCGGCAGCTTGCGCGGCGCTTTCGGTGCACGCAACCCCGCCGCCGGACTCGCCGCCATGCGCGCGTGCTTCAGCATCCAGGCGAAAAAACTGCGGCAGGCCGAAAGTCGCCGCTGCAGGCTCTTCGGCGACAGTCCACGCCGGTGTTCGGATGCGATGAACTCGCGCAACTGCTCGTTCTGCAGCATCGCCAGATCGTCCACGCCGCGCGCGCGCGCCCAGTCTCGCAATGCCTCCAGATCGCGCCGATAGGCATCGAACGTATGCGCCGACAGACGACGCTCCACCTGGAGATACTGCAGAAATTCTTCGACATGGTTCATGGCGGATAGTGTGGCAGATGCGGGGCAGCCATACCGTGTGTTTTCGCGATCCGGTTCCATCAGGCATCCAGACGATTCAAGCGCTATCGCCGGAATGGAACGCTGTCATTTCATGATATCCAGGATATCGCGCCACATGGCGTATGTCGCTTAGAATTTAAGAAGCATTTGGATTTTCCGGGATGTCCGGGAATCCATATCCCCGTTTTGCGCGGGAACGTCCTTTCTGGACGGCCCACAGTTTACCGTTGGATCAACCCATCTTCGGTCCGCCCCGGGTCGGGTCATCCGGCCCTCTCGGCTGGGCCAGTGGCCGTTCCTGTTCCTGCTGTCGCTCCAGCTCGCGGTTGATGCTGGCCAGTTGCTGGAAACTCTCCTGCTCCGGGGTGGCAGCCGCTTGTGCGCCAAGTAGCACGGCTCGCTTCATGTCCAGCGCGTCCAGTTTGCCTTGCACCGCAA
>JAISFF010000031.1 GCA_031263725.1 Lysobacteraceae bacterium
GTGACCCTGCTGGAGCGGGCGTTAAAAAAATCAGGTTGGCGCGGCCCGCGAGAAACAGGGGCGCAACGCCTGCAGCAGGTTCTTGATCGTGGACGCGCAGAGCGTGAAGAACAGCGACACGGCAGGGCAGAAGGGCTATGACGCGGGCAAGAAGGTGTCGGGGATCAAGCGTCATATCGCCGTGGATACCCAGGGCTTGCCCCACGCCATCGTAGTGACGACATCGACAGAGGCCAGGGGATATCGCTGCCCCGGGCTTGCCCCACGCCATCGTAGTGACGACAGCGGAGGTGACCGACCGCAAAGGCGCGCTGCAGGCCTTGGATCGCGGCAAGTCGGGCTTGAAGCAGGTGCAAAGCCTGCTGTGCGACAGCGGCTATACGGGAGCCGCCTTCGCCCAAGGCGTGCGGGACATCTTGGGAGATGCGGTCAGCGTGCAGGTCGCCAAACGCAGTGAACTGCACACCTTCAAGGTCATGCCCAAGCGCTGGATCGTCGAACGCAGCTTTGCCTGGCTGGAGAAGAACCGAAGGTTATGGAAGAACTGCGAGCGTTTGCTCAACACCCGTTTGCAATTCATCCATCTGGCTTTCTTGGCGCTCCTACTCAGAAGATCGTGAACAGGTTCTCAGGGAATCAGCGTATTGATGAGATGCTCCAGATAGGCGTCGAATTCCTCATGGGTCAGTTTCGGTTGTTGCAACTGGAACCAGAGTTGCAGGAACCCCGCATAGGCCGAATAGGTCAGCCGCGCGCGCTGGACCGCCGCCACATCGTCGAACCCGACCTCCTTGAACGCCGCCACCAGATAGTCCTGGCGCCGCTGCGAGACCCGGCCGATCACCGGCTGCACGATCGGGTGGTCCAGCGCCTTGAGCAGTTCGCTATAGATGATGTGCGGCTTGGCCTCGCGGCCCACGATCAGGAACAGCGAACGCAGCCGTTCGCGCGGATCCGGCACCTGCTCGATGCTGCCAAAAATGCGTTCCTGCTCCAGCGTTTCCCATTGCTCCAAGGCCGCCTGCAGCAATGCATCGCGCGAGGGGAAGTGCCAATAAAAACTGCCCTTGGTCACGCCGAGGCGACGCGCCAGCGGCTCGACCGCAACCGCGGCCACGCCCTGCTCGCGGATCACATCCAGTGCCGCCTGCGCCCAGTCGTCGGCGCTCAGGCGCGACTGGCGGGAAGACCGGGTATCGGTTTCGCCCGTATCCTGGGCTGGGGGATCGGTTCTTTTCATCGGACCATACGCTACAGTCGGTTACTCTGCACCGCAACCCATGCAAGTATCAAAACACACGAAAATCATCAACTTGCAGGAAGAAGCAATGTCTATCTTTAGTTGCATTGACTTGGTTCAAGTCATATCCATACCATAACGTATGGATTTTCCCCCTCTCGCCTACCATCCCGAGATGCGTTCTCTGCGCCTGCCCGGCGCGGACCTGACCTTGGCTGCCGGGGAGTCCCGGATCGCCGACACCACCGATGGCATCCAGGTGCTGTTCGCACATGGTTTCGGGCAAACCCACCGCGCCTGGACCACCAGCGCGCTGGCGCTGGCACGGCACGGCTTCCCCAATCTAGCGTTCGATGCGCGCGGACATGGCGAATCGGATCGCAATCCGCCCGGCCTGGTCTATTCGTGGGACCAGATGATCGACGACATGATCGTGCTGGCCGGCGAGGTCGCACATCCTCCGCTGCTGGTCGGCGCTTCCATGGGCGGCCTGATCGCCCTGATGGCCGAGGCGCGCTGGCCGGGCCTGTTCCGCGCGATCGTGCTGGTCGATGTCACGCCACGCTGGGAGCAGTCCGGCCTGGAGCGGATTCTCGCCTTCATGACCGCCTGCCCCGAGGGCTTCGACTCGCTCGACCATGCCGCCGACGTGATCGCCGCTTTCATGCCGCATCGTCGCGAGCGCAAATCCACCCGCTCGCTGCAATCGCTGCTGCGACAGGAAGCCGATGGCCGCTGGCGCTGGCACTGGGACCGGCGTCTCGTCGACGAACTGGCCCGTGACAGCGCCGCGCATCAGGACATCATCGTCGAAGCCGCGCGCGCGGTGAAATGTCCTCTGCTGCTCATCAGCGGCGGGCGCAGCGAACTGGTATCGCAACGCACGACCGAGGAATTCCGTTCACTCGCGCCGCATGCGCAACACATGCACCTGCCGGAAGCCACGCATATGGTCGCTGGCGACGACAATGACGCTTTCACCCGCTCCATCCTGGAGTATCTGGACCGCCTTCCGGTACCGGACTCCGAATCCGCCTTTGCCGCATCATCCTCCCTGGCCAGCCCTGGAGCCATCCCATGAGTATCCTTGCTTCCCTCCTCGTCTCCATAGTGGCGGGAATGTTCGCCGCC
Organism: Lysobacteraceae bacterium; assembly: GCA_031263725.1. Taxonomy (GTDB): domain Bacteria; phylum Pseudomonadota; class Gammaproteobacteria; order Xanthomonadales; family Xanthomonadaceae; genus JAITWM01. The sequence continues at coordinate 2,372 of JAISFF010000031.1, forward strand.
TACCACCGCATGCGCCTGATTCCCTGGGCGGTACTGACCGTCGCGGCACTGGTCGTGTGCTGGATCTGCGGCGGCAGCGGCGTCACCGCTTTCCTGCTCATCCTGCTGACGCTGGCGATCACCGTGCCGCTGTCGGTCGACTCGGTGCGCAGGTCCTACGTTACCGCGCCACTGCTGAAGCTGTTCGGCAAGGCGTTGCCGCCGCTGTCGCAGACCGAGCGCATCGCGCTGGAAAGCGGCACGGTCGGATTCGAAGGCGAGCTGTTCACCGGCGACCCCGATTGGAAAAAGCTGCTGTCGCAGCCCAAGCCGGATCTGACCCCGGAAGAACGCGCCTTCCTCGAAGGCCCGGTGGAAGAACTGTGCCGCATGACCAACGACTGGGAAATCACCCACGTGCTGGCCGATCTGCCGCCGGAAATCTGGAGCTTCGTCAAGAAGCACAAGTTCTTCGGCATGATCATCCCCAAGGAATACGGCGGCCTGGGCTTCTCGGCGCTGGCCCACCACAAGGTGATCCAGAAGCTGGCCTCGATTTCCTCCACGCTCAGCTCAACCGTCGGCGTACCGAATTCGCTGGGACCGGGCGAGCTGCTGATGCACTACGGCACCAAGCAGCAGAAGGACTACTACCTGCCACGCTTGGCGGCGGGCGAGGAAGTGCCCTGCTTCGCCCTGACCGGACCGTTCGCCGGCTCCGACGCCACGTCCATCCCCGATTACGGCATCGTCTGCATGGGCGAATGGAATGGCGCGCAGGTGGTCGGCATCAAGCTGACCTTCGACAAGCGCTACATCACCCTGGCCCCGGTCTCGACCCTGATCGGCATGGCATTCCGCATGTATGACCCGGCAGGGCTGCTGGGCGAGAACAAGGACATCGGCATCACCCTGGCGCTGCTGCCGCGCGACACCCCGGGCGTGGAGGTCGGCCGCCGCGCCATGCCGCTGAACTCGCCGTTCCAGAACGGCCCGGTGCGCGGCAAGGAAGTCTTCATTCCGTTGAGCCAACTCATCGGCGGCGAGGACTATGCCGGCAAGGGCTGGCAGATGCTGACCGAATGCCTGGCCATCGGACGCTCCATCACCCTGCCCTCGACCGCCAGCGGCGCGGCCAAGCTGAGCGCGGTGACCACCGGCGCCTACGCCCGCATCCGCAAGCAGTTCGGTCTTTCGGTCGGCCGCTTCGAGGGCGTCGAGGAAGCCTTGGCCCGGATCGGCGGCAAGGCCTACATTGCGAGCGCATTATCGCAGGCGACGGCGGCCGCGGTCGATCGCGGCGACACCCCGGCCGTGCCTTCGGCGATCGCCAAGTACCACTGCACCACAATGGGCCGCGAGATCATCACCGACGTGATGGACGTGATCGGCGGCAAGGGCATCGTGCTCGGACCGCGCAACTTCGCCGGCCGCATCTGGCAGGCCACGCCGATCAGCATCACCGTCGAAGGCGCCAACATCATGACCCGCAGCCTGCTGATCTTCGGCCAGGGCGCGATCCTGTGCCATCCGTGGGTGTTGAAGGAAATGAAGGCGGCACAGAATCCCGACTTCCGCGCGGGCGTCAAAGAGTTCGACCATAGCCTGTTCGGCCATATCCGTTACGGCATATCCAACGCGGTGCGTTCGTTCTGGTTCGGCCTGACCGCCGCTAGGCTCGGCGGCGCGCCGGGCGACCGCTACACCAAGCGTTTCTTCCGCAAGCTGGACCGCTACTCGGCCAATCTGGCCTTGATGACCGACGTGTCGATGCTGCTGCTCGGTGGTCGCCTCAAATTCAAGGAATCGCTGTCCGGACGCCTCGGCGACGTTCTCAGCCATCTCTACATGACCAGCGCGATGCTCAAGCGCTATCACGACGAAGACAGGCCGGAAGTGGATCACCCGTTCCTGGCCTGGGCCTTCCACAACAGCGTGTACAAGATCGAGCAAGCGCTTTCCGACGCTCTGCGCAACTTCCCGATCCGCCCGGTCGGCTGGCTGATGTGGGCCTTGATCTTCCCGCTCGGCCGCCGCGCCGAAGTGCCCGGCGATCGCCTCAGCCATCGCGTCGCCTCGTTGCTGATGACGCCGGGCGAAGCCCGCGAGCGCATGGGCGCCGGGGTTTTCACCACGCCCTGCGACAACAACCCCGCCGGCCGCATCAACAGCCATCTGCCGAAGGTGGTGCTGGCGGAGCCGATCGAGCGCAAGCTGATGAAGGCGCTGAAGGCCGGCGAGATCCAGTCGCTGGAATACCTCGACCAGGTCGAAGAGGCGCTGCAGAAAGGCAGGCTGACCGGGGATGAAGCCGCTCTGCTGAGGGAATTGCGCGAAATGACGCTGGATGCCATCACGGTCGACGATTTCGACCCCAGCGAACTGCCCGCCAGCAAGGGCGCATCGCGGCACTGAGCCGTACACTCACCGCACGGACAGGAAAGGCGAGCTCAGGCTCGCCTTTCCCGTATCGGCTATCGGCGATGCGACGGAAGGCGTTTCAAGCCTGCGACTGGTGCAGCCAACTGGTGCAGCAGCCTGCCCTCCGCATCGCGCACGTTGACCGCGACCTCGATCCCGCTGCGCACGCTCCCGGTCACCATGCGGAAATCCTCGAACTGCTCCAGCAGGCGATCCAGGTGCTCGTACTGATCGGCCTTTTCCTGATAACCGCATGTCCGCGCGGATATGCCGCCACCCGCAAGCGCCCCTGTACGTTCCGTCCCGGCATGACTGTGGCGCGCGTGGTCAATGCTCCGGGCTGGTTCCTGGACTTGCGCATCGCGAACAGCAGGCTCGCGCTCAGGCAGTTGGCCACCGCAGCCACCACGGCCCATGAAGGGTTGGGGCCGGTGCCGGTGCCCACGGGCGGCATTTCGTCGGTCAGCAATCCGGGAATCGTGGTGTCGTCGAACCGTATCCGGAATACATAATCGGATTCTTGTTGGGCGGTAATGGCAAACTCCATGCTCTCGCTAATCTGCGTATCTCCCAAGGACGGAATACAGCATGCAGGCGACAACCGCATGATGCAAATGTCACCCTGGGCATCGTGCCCACATGCGAATGAGTTGCCAGTGATTTGCCGGAAAGCAGTATCCATATATATGATGTTTTCACAATATTTAGGAATCATGATGAGCAGAACCGCCGCTGATCTGGTCGCTGCCGCCCGGCAGACCATCGCCGAAATCTCCGCTGAAACGCTGGCCGGGGAACCGAAGAACGATTCGATCCTGATCGATGTCCGCGAGCCGGGTGAATACGCCGAGGGCCATCTGCCCGGCGCTATCAACATCCCGCGCGGCGTACTGGAATTCCAGATCGGCTCCCATCCCGTGCTGGCGGATATTCCCACCGCGGAGCTGCAGCAGAAATCGATCGTGCTCTACTGCCGCACGGGTGGCCGTTCGGCACTGGCAACGGCCAGCCTGCAACAGCTCGGCTTCGGCAATCTGTGTTCGCTGGCCGGTGGCTTCGATGCCTGGAGCGCGACTGGACAATCGGTCGAACGCTGATCCCAAGACATCACCACGCCCTGTGTCATCCGCGCCCTGCTGCGTCGGACGGCGAACGCATCCCGTCCGGTACAGACCCGCCTGCAAAACTCGGGTACAGCCCTGTGACGCACTGTTGCTGCCGCTGCGCCGCTTGCGCGCCGACGGCATCGCGGCCATTGATGTGCCGACACTGCCGGCCAGTGACCGCGCAGATTCCGCTCATCTGCCAGTGCAACGTCCGTTCGCGGATGCACAAGGCATTCTTTCCCAGGATCCCCGACACCGCTACGTGAACCCGAAGAGCGGCACGAACACATGGACCAAGGCCTGGGCTACCGATCACCAGTTGATGACCCCGGCTTCTGCGCATCCGGCAGGCGACACGAATCCGGACCGGTGAATTCCTGTTTTCAGGCATGCCAGGCCACCGGCACGGTGGCCCTGCGTTCCGACGTTAGTCCGGCCTTGGGATGCTCGCGCCGTTCCTCCGGCAATGACTGTTAATAATCCAACGTATCGCGAACCATCTGTTCCAACGGTCGATAACGCAATCCTGCCGCCTGTGCATATGCCGTGTTGCGTCGCCCGAAACCGACGTACTCAACGGTACACTGGCGAACCCGTAGTGCTGCATCCATTCCATTTGCAGTTGCTCATCGGCCAATCCAGTGACCTGTGCCGTGGGCATCGTCTGCGTAGCATCCAAGCGCTGCAACACCGCACGCAGCGCCTGCCCAACCACCAGAACATCAACAATGACAAAGAGTTATCCCACGATATCCCGGCTTTTCCCGCTTTTCTCAAATCAAATGTCCCCTCAGGAAAGCCTGCATCTTGATGGCTTCGACCCTTTTGGCCGCCTCACAGCGACCGCTTGTCCACGGCCGCCTCGCCCGGTACAATGCACGGCCCTGCAACGGCGTCGGCCGTGCAGCAGCGGGCGGTTAGCTCAGCGGTAGAGCACTACCTTGACATGGTAGGGGTCACAGGTTCGATCCCTGTACCGCCCACCACATTAAAAACCTGTGGTGTCCAAGAAAAGCCAATATCTTAATAAAATCAAGGATGTTGGCTTTTTTAGTGTCTGACACCGTCCTAGTCGGGCCATTGAAATCCGGGGGCAGTTGGGGGCAAATATGGGGGCAGGTTGTACCTCCTCTTATGGACATGCCCCCATGCCGCTGACTGATGTAAGCATCCGCAAAGCCAAGCCCTTCGACA
>JAISFF010000034.1 GCA_031263725.1 Lysobacteraceae bacterium
GCTGCACGAGGCATTGGAGGCGACCTATCAGACACGGCAGGACGCATTACAGCCCGTCACGACATTGGAGACGGTGGAAGTACGCCCTTCGCCCGAGCAGCGGCAGGAAATGAATCCTCTGAGTCAGGGTCCGGCGTCCCCTGCGCGCGAACCGTCACCGGAAACGAAGCCGCATCCTGTCCACGAATCGCCCTCGGTATTTGCGCCGCAGGCTTCCGCCATGCCTGCGCACCCACGGCCCCACGACCCGTCGCCGAACGATCCGCGCGACCCCGCCCATCCGGACCACGCGATGTACTGTCAGACCTGGAACGGTGTACGCAAGGCCGAAATCGCATTCGGCAAGAAGACGGCGGACAAGCAAACCGACCAAGCGGCCGCCAGTCTGTTTGTACAAGCCAAGCGGGAGGGGCTGACGCAGGTGGACCATGTGGTGTTCAACCCGGCGGGCAAGGATCGTGCAGGCAACGACATTCCGGCGAACAAGTACATTTTTGCGGTGCAAGGCAAACTGGACGCGCTGGACATGAAGCGAGCCGTGCTACTTAGCGCACAAGCGGCTGCCACCCCGGAGCAGGAGAGTTTCCAGCAACGGGCCAGCATCAACCGCGAGCTGGAGCGACAGCGGGAACAGGAACGACAACAGGCCCAGCGGAGAGGGCAGGATGACCCGACCCGGGGTGGGCCGAAGATGGGCTAATCCAACGGTAAACTGTGGGCCGTCCAGAAAGGATGTTCCCGCGCAAAACGGGGATATGGATTCCCGGACATCCCGGAAAATCTAAATGCTTTCCTGAGTTTCAAGCGGCACACATCTGGGAGCATTCATTTATTGAATGCTTTATTCTTTAATATCAATGTGTTTGAACGATAATTCGATAGCTGTGAAAACAGCGACGAACCGAAGTGTCTCGGGGATTATCACGAACAATGCATGAAACCGGTCGCGGCCGGTCGCGAAAGCGGAATAGCGGATGACCACATGGCATCACGGCGAAAACCGGAAGCCGCGCCTGTCGGATTGCGGCTCAGTCCTCGAAGCGCTGCATCGCCACGACCAGCGCTTCGCCCATCATGCGCAGGAACAGCGTGCCCATGCCGGGATAGAAGCGATTGCCATCATGGCTGCCGACCGCGATCAGCGCGGTGCCGGACAATGACAGCAGGGCGCTGGACTGCACCTCGGCGGCGCGCGCGCCATACAGCAGTGCGTTCTTGTCCGCATGCAGGCGACCACAGAGTGGCTCATCGTCACGCAGGCTGTCGCGGAACGGATCCAGGCGATGATTCATTTCCGGAATGATCTGCAACCAGTCCGATTCCTCCACTCCTTCGACCGGCCGGAAGGCGACGATGCGCACCAGATCGCCGGCGAAATCCTCGGTCAGCGTGGCCGCCATCGCCCGCAGCGTGGCCGCCGGAGAGGTCTGCCGCATCAGTGCCAGCGTCAGCTGCTGGGTGCGCACTGCGAGGCGTTCGTTGACCTGCGCATTGGCCGACAGTTCACCGAGACGGCGTAGCAGCTCGCGGTTCTTGTCGCGCAGGATTTCCAGCTGATAGGTCGCCAGCGAGGCGGTACGACCGTTGTCGCGCGGTAGCGCCAGGCTCAGTGCCAGCTCGGGAAAATGCTGGAAGAACTCGGGATTGCGTTGCAGCCAAGCGGCGATTTCCTGCGCCTGCTGCCTATCCATTCCAATATTGCTCATGCGATCCAATCTCCCTCGAAGACAAAGGTGGCCGGTCCGGTCATGATCACTTCGGCATCGTCGGCCGGCCACTCGATCGACAGATCGCCGCCAGGCAGCGATACGGTCACGTGCCGATCCAGCCGGTCGCGCCGCATCAGCACCACCGCGGCCGCGCAGGCGCCGCTGCCGCAGGCCAGCGTTTCGCCGGAACCGCGCTCGTACACACGCAAGCGGATATGCCCGCGATCGACGACCTCGGCGAAGCCGACATTGCAGGATTGCGGGAACATGGGCGAACGCTGCAACCACGGCCCGACGGTCTCCGCGTCGGCTTTGCCGGCGTCCGGCACTTCGATCACCGCATGTGGATTGCCCATCGATACGGCGCCGAAGTGCGCTTCTCCGACATCATCCCGCCACAGGTAGACATTGCGCGCAGTATCGATGCCCGCCATCGGAATCTCCGCCGGAGCGAACCGCGGCAATCCCATGCTCACCGAATAACGGCCATCGGCCAGTCGCTCCACCCGATGCAATCCGCTGGGGCTGTCCAGCAGGAACCGGTCCCGCTGGGCGGCGCCATCGCGGACCAGCCAGGCGGCGACGCAACGCGCGCCGTTGCCGCACTGTCCGGCTTCGCTGCCATCTGCATTCCAGACCCGGTACAGGGCCAGCGCGTTCTCGCTGCACGGCGGCTCGATGGTCAGGATCTGGTCGCAGCCGACTCCGGAATGGCGATCGGCCAGTGCCGCGGCCAGCGCCGCATCGACGCCACCGCCGCGACGAAGATCCAATACGACGAAATCATTGCCGGCTCCCTGCATCTTGCTGAAGTGCAGGGGTTCAGTCATTTCCGTCGTCTGGCCCGTCGGTGTCGGTGGGATCGGAAGTCGCGTCGCGCTCCTCCTGCGGTCCGGTAGCGGTCGGTTTTTCGTCGGCGGGCGTTGCCACCGGCGGGTCGACCGATATCGGCTTCTGCGGCATGAACAAGGGACCCTTGTTGCCACAGGCGGCCAGCGACATGGCAACGATTGCCATCACGGCGATGGCGGTGGCGCGATGGCCGGTCAATGCAATGCGGGATGATCTGTCCATGCCGCGCAGTATAGAGCCTGTCGTCGGCAATATGACGCGACGGCGCCCCGGCTCCGCCCGCAGGGTGTTCCTTTCGCCCGGCGACGGGACAAGGCCCCGGGCGGGCGCGTCCGGCAGCTCCGAACGCGCTTCCCGACCGTTTCAGTCCTGCGCCGCCAGCCCCAGTTGCTCGAGCATGAAGGCATAGTATTCGGCGCGCTCGCGGTACTGCCGGAAACGCCCGGACTTGCCGCCATGCCCGGCTTCCATGTTGGTACGGAACACGATCGGATATGTGCCGGTGTTCTCGTCGCGCAGCCGCGCGACCCACTTGGCCGGCTCCCAGTACTGCACCTGCGAGTCCCACAGACCGGTGCCGACATACATTGCCGGATAGGCCTGCTTCCTGATGTTGTCGTAAGGCGAGTAGGACAGCATGTAATCATAGAACTCGCGCTGCTCGGGATTACCCCATTCGTCATACTCGTTGGTGGTCAGCGGAATACTGGCATCGAGCATGGTGGTGACCACATCGACGAATGGCACCTGCGCGACAATCGCCCGATAACGCTCCGGCGCCATGTTGGCGATCGCGCCCATCAACAGGCCGCCGGCGCTGCCGCCGGACGCGACCACCCGGTCCGGGGCGGCATAGCCCTGCCGGACCAGCGCCGCGGTGACATCGATGAAGTCGTTGAAGGTGTTTTTCTTGTTCAGCAGCTTGCCGTCGTCATACCAGGCCCGGCCCATTTCCTCGCCGCCGCGCACATGCGCAATGGCATAGACCATGCCCCGGTCGAGCAGGCTGACCACTGACGAATTGAAAGTGGGATCGGTCGAATGCCCGTAGCTGCCATAGGCGTACTGCAACATCGCCGCGGTGCCGTTCTTTTCGAAGCCGCGCCTGTACGCCAGCGATACCGGGACACGCACGCCGTCGCGCGCCTGTACCCAGATCCGTTCGGAGACATAGGCCGATGGATCGTAGCCGATCACCGTCTGCCGCTTCAGCTGGCGACGCTCGCCGGTCTGCGTATTCAGTTCGTACGTGGTCGCCGGCAGCGTCATCGAGCTGTACACATAACGCAGCCAGGGCGTACCCGGTTCCGGGTTGACGCTCGACCACATCGAATACGCCGGGTCGTCCGCGCGCACATACTCGCTGCGCTCCGGCCGCGCGTCGCCCTTGGCATGATGCAGGATGCGGATGCGCTCCAGGCCCTCGGAACGCTCGCCGATCACGGTGAAGTCGTCGAACAGTTCGTAGCTGTCGATGAGGATATCGTCGTCGTGCCGCACCCATTCGCGCCATTGATCGCGCGAGGTCGTCCGCGTCGGGGCGGTCATCAACTTGAAGTTGATCGCCTGCCTGCCGTCCGCGTCGGGCGCATTGGTACGGATCACCCAGCGCTTGCCGAGATGATCGGCGTCGTATTCGACATCGCGCTCGCGCGGCGCCAGCACGGTGAACACGCGCGGATCATCCGCCGGCGCGTAGCGCAGCTCCGAGGACACGGTGCTGTCGACGGCGATCATGATGAAACGGTCATCGCGGGTACGGCCGATCCCCACGTAGAAACTGTCGTCGGGCTCCTCGTAGACGACGGGATCGTCGGCCACCGGCGTGCCCAGCACATGCCGGCGCACACGCTTGGTCAGCAGCGTTTCGGGATCGTTCTCGACATAGAACAGGGTGCGATTGTCGTCGGCCCAGACCACATCCGCCGATACCCCGGTGAGGGTATCCGGATACAGCTCGCCGGTTTCAAGGTTCTTGATGCGGATGCGGTACTGGCGACGCCCGACCACATCCTCGGCATAGGCCAGCAGCCGGTTGTCCTGGCTGACGGCCCAGTCGTCGATTCCGTAGAATTCCTTGCCCCCGGCCAGTTCGTTGAGGTCGAGCAGCACGCGCTCCGGCGCCTGCATGTCGCCCTCGCGCCGCACGTGGACCGGATAGTCCTGGCCGATTTCGTAGCGGGTGTAGTACCACCAGCCACGCTCCCGATAGGGCACGCTGCTGTCGTCCTGCTTGATCCGGCCGACGATCTCCTGGTACAGCTTTTCCTGCAGCGGCCGCAACGGCTCCAGTACCGCATCCGCATAGGCGTTCTCGGCCCGCAGATAGGCCAGCATGGCCGGATCCTTGCGCTCGTCGTCGCGCAGCCAGTAATACATGTCGTCGCGGCTGGCGCCGAACGGTGCGGTCACCGCATGCGGTTTCCTGGCGATGTCGGGCGGTGTTGGCAGGCGGCTGGCGGCGGAAGTCATCGGCATCCCCATGGCGAGTACAAGCAGAACAACGGATTTCATCGGATCGCCCCCTTTTCGATACGAAACGGCCGCGCCGCCGGGTCTCGCGGCGGCGCGCATGGCGAATCCTGCGCGGACTACTTGCTCAGGTGGGTCCAGAGGAAGGTATAGGCCAATGCCGCCATGTGCGCGGCCTGCGCATTGTTGGCCGCGCCGCCGTGGCCGCCTTCGATGTTCTCGTAATAGGTGACATTCTGGCCGGCATCGATCATTTTCGCCGCCATCTTGCGCGCATGGCCGGGATGCACCCGGTCGTCGCGGGTCGAGGTCAGGAAGATCACCGGCGGGTATTCGCGGGCGGGATCGAACAGGTGATACGGCGAGAAGGTCTGGATGAACGCCCAGTCGGACGTATCCGGGTTGCCGTACTCGGCCATCCACGACGCGCCGGCCAACAGCCTGTTGTAGCGGCGCATGTCCAGCAGCGGCACCTGCACCACCACCGCGCCAAACAGCTGCGGATACCGGGTCAGCATGTTGCCGGCCAGCAGACCGCCATTGCTGCCGCCCTGCGCACCCAGATGCGCCGGCGAGGTGACCTTGCGCGCGACCAGGTCCTCGGCCACCGCGGCGAAATCCTCATATGCGCGATGCCGGTTCTGCTTCAGCGCGGCCTGGTGCCAGCGCGGACCATACTCGCCGCCGCCGCGGATGTTGGCGACGACATAGACGCCGCCCCGCTCCAGCCAGCCCTTGCCGACCGCGCCCGAATAGTTCGGCATCAGCGAAATCTCGAAACCGCCGTAGCCGTAGAGCAGGGTCGGCGCGCCGCCGTCCAGGACCAGATCGCGCGGACGCACCATGAAGTAGGGCACGCGGGTGCCGTCCCTGGAGGTGGCGAAATGCTGCTCGACGACATCGCGTGATGCATCGAAGAACGCCGGCATCGTTTTCAGCACTTCCGGACCCTTACCGATCTCGTACAACGACAGCGTCGTGGGCGTCAGGTAATCGGTGGTGGTCATCCACAGGGCGTCGCTTTCATCCTTGTCGACGGTGCTGACGCCGATCGTGCTGAACCCGGATGGGCTGGAGAACTGGCTGCCGCTCCAACTGCCCTGATCCGGCGACAGGATTTCCAGGCGATTGCGGACATTGTCCAGCACGTTCAGCACCAGATGACGCCGCGTCCAGGTTATTCCAGCCAGCGAGGTGGTGTCGGTCGGCTGGAACAGCACATCGAAGTTGCGTTTGCCGCTCATGAAATCATTGAGGCGGATCAGCAGCAGCGAACCAGCGGTATAGGTTCTCTCGCCGATGACCCACGGCTCGCGCAGCTCCAGCGCAAGCCACTCGCGATTGATGCTCTTGCTGGCGGAATTGGGCGCATCGATCTTGGCCAGGGTGCCGTCGGCGCGCCGCAGGTACAGCTCGTTGTTGTAGAAGGCGATGGCGCGGCTGACGAAATCGCGCTCGAAACCGGGCGTGTCGTCATGCTCCGCTTCGATGTACATGTCGTCGGCCTGGCCTTCGTAGACCACGGTCGCTTCCTGCAGCGGCGTGCCGCGCCTCCAGCGCTTCACGATGCGCGGATAGCCGGAAGCGGTCAGCGAACCCGGACCGAAGTCGGTATACACATAGACGGTGTTCTGATCGATCCAGGACAGGCCACCCTTGGCCTCGGGGCGGAAGAATCCGTCCTGCACCCATTGCCTGCTGCCCAGGTCGAATTCGCGGGTGACATCGGCATCCGCGCCGCCGCGCGACAGCGCGATCAGGCAACGGGTGTATCCGGGCCGCAGGCATTCGGCGCCGTGCCAGACCCAGTTCTCGCCTTCGGCCCGGTTCAGCGCATCGAGATCGAGTACCGTCTCCCATTCGGGGTCGGGATTGCGGTACTGCTCCAGCGTGGTCCGGCGCCAGAGTCCGCGTTCGTGATTCCTGTCCTTCCAGAAATTGTAGTAATACGGGCCGATTTTCTGGACCGCCGGAATCTTGGCATCGGAATCCAGGATCGCCAGGATGTCCGCTTCCATCCGCTGGAATTCGGGCGTGGACGCCAGCGCCGCGTCGGTCTTGGCATTCTGCGCCGTCACCCACTCCAGCGGCTTGGCGCCGCCGACATCTTCCAGCCAGAAGTAGGGATCATCGGTCACGGCAGGCTCCTGAGCGAAGGCGGTACCGGCGGCCAGGACGCCGGCAAGCAGACAGAAAGGCAAGAAACGCGGCATGGATCCACTCCCTGATTTCATCGGAGCCGGACACGTTAGCACAACTGCCGCGCCCCATTCGCACCGCGCAGCTCCGCACTGGGGACTGTCCTGGGCTAATGCTTGCGCAAGGCCTGCCGATGGCTCCGGTGACCCGGCAACCCGAGCCGCCTCGACCACGCCAGGCTGAAACCACGCAAAGCCCACCATGCCGCCAGCGGCATGCCGACCAGCCACAGCGGCAGCCATCCGAACCAGAGGCTGTGTCCACGCGCGGAAGGCACCAGCAGCACCAGCAGCATCCCCAATGCGGCCATGCCGGCCACGCCGGGTTCCAGAAGGGAATGCGCGCGCGTCCGCGATCGCGCCGGACGGATGGATGCGGTGGACAATCGTGGAATCGACATGGCGGCCTCCGGATCGGGACGGGTCACGGAAGATCAGCTTGCCGCCGGGGCATCTCAGGAGCTGCGACTGTCCGTTGGCATCACGGCCGCGCGGAACGGCGATGAACGCCTTGCGCCCGGGACGATGGCGGTGCGCCGCCCGCGACCAGAATCGTCCTCACTCGTAACGCGCCAGCGCCAGCGTCAGCAGCGTCCGTACCTGCTCCCGCAGCGAAGCCGGCTCGATCACCTTGGCGTCGGCGCCATGGTGCAGGATGTCCATCAGCAGTTCGCGCGAATCGCTGTAGGGCAGTTTCAGCACATAGCGTCCATCGGGGAGATAGCGCCCCACCTGCCGGGAATGCCACTGCTCGTCGGCCACCCAGCGCGCGATCTTGGCGCTGAATTCGATCGTCGCCCAGCTTCTCGGCTCGCCCGAGAAGATTCCATAGCTGGAAGCCAGATGACTGTTCAGCACATCGTTCCCGATGTCGCGCGCTGGCCCGTCCACTATCCGCGCCAGCGAAATGCGATCGATGGCGAAGCTGCGCAGCGCCTCGCGCTCGTTGTCCCAGGCATCCAGATACCAGTTGTCGCGGTAATGGGTGATGCGCTGCGGCGAGACTTTGCGCCGGGTGACCTCGTCGGTGGAGCGCGCGCGATATTCGAACACCAGTTGCCTGCGCTCCAGCACCGAAGAAGCCACGACCCTGAAACAAGCCTCGTCCACATGGCGGACACGGTGCGGAATCACCCGTACCCGCTCCACCGGCCAGCGATTCACTCCGGCCTGAGCGGCCAGCAGGCTTTCGATCCGGTGCTGCAGCGGCGCCAGCACCGAAGTCAGTGCGCCGCCAGCGGTTCGCGCCAGCAATTGCTGCGATGCCAGCAGCGCGTACAGTTCCTCCGAGCTGAGCCAGAGCCCCGGCAGTTCGAAACGCTGGTCGTCATCCTGCGAATAGCGGAACCCCGCCTCGCCATCGCCTTCCACAGGCGCCATCAGCGCATCCCGCAAAAAGGCCAGATCCCGATAGACGGTGGCCCGCGAGCAACTCAGCTCGTCCTGCAATCGCTTGACCGTAACCGGGTATCGTGCGCCCCGCAGAATGCGGTGCAAAGCGGTGATACGTTCGATCTTGTCCATAAATCATCCTGGTGGAGTTCGTTCTCGCCTCCTGGTCGAACAGGCAACGCCTGCCGTTTTGCGTCATTGTGGCGCGCCATACGCATCGACCCGGAGGCTTCATGTCATTGCGTCTGCCCTTCAGCGGAATACTGGCACTTGCGCTTTGCGCATGCAATCCAGCGATGCCGCGTGGCGCGACGCGGGAACATGAAAGACGGCGGATTTTTCGCGGCGTCGGAAACGGGAACAGGCGCCGAACAATATCGGCGCCCGCATGCAACGGTGAAAGTCGACCGCCCCGGGCGGCGGTTGCGGCTAGGACCCGGACGAGGATGACCCATTGGTCTTTTGCGGCGCTTTCTTCGCGTCGCGGTCGGTTTCCCGCAATTCGAACCACATACCATTGAGGATGGCGAAGGTGGCGGCGAGTCCGACGCCGAGTATCCAGGAGAAATACCACATGTTCTCGTCTCCTTCTCAGTAGGAATTCGGGTTTTCGCCGAGGATGTCGGGAGTGACCTTGCCGTGCAGGACCCGATAGACCCAGGTGGTGTAACCCAGGATGATCGGCATGAAGATCGCCGTGACCACCAGCATGTTCCACAGTGTCTTCTTCGTGCTGGAAGCATCCCACAGCGTCAGCCCGACATCGGGGGTGGATGAGGACGGCAGCATGAAGGGGAACACGGACAGGCCCACGGTCAGGATCACCCCGGTCAGGGCGAGCGAAGACGAGATGAAGGCCAGTCCGCCCTGGCGCCGCCAAAGGAACAGCGCGCTGCCGAGCGCGCCGACGACGCCCGAGGCCGGAGCCAGCCAGATCAGCGGCATTTCCTGGTAGTTCCGCATCCAGCCGCCCGCGGAGGTGGCGACCGTCTTCAGCAGTGGACTGGAAGGACCATCGGTGACCACCGGCGGTACCACATGATGGCCGGTCAGTCCCGTGGCGACCCAGACGCCCGCGGCAATGAACAGCAATGCGCCGACGATGGCGGCGATGGTGCCGTAGCGGGCCGCCCGCGCGGGCGGCTCGCCTTCGGTCTTCATCGACAGCATGCCCGCGCCATGCGCGACCAGCAGGCTCACGCTGACCAGCCCGGCGATCAGGGCGAACGGATTGAGCAGGCCGAACAGGTTGCCGGTGTAGACGGGACGCATGGCGACTTCGTCGAAATGGAACGGCACGCCGACCACGACGTTGCCCATCGCCACGCCGAAGATCAGCGCCGGGATGAAGCCGCCGATGAACAGCGCGCGATCCCAATTGGCGCGCCAGCGCGCGCTGGGCAGCTTGCTGCGGAACTTGAATCCGACCGGGCGCAGGATCAATGCGAACAGAACCAGGAACATCGCCAGGTAGAAGCCGGAGAAACTCACCGCATAGATGGCGGGGAACGCGGCGAAAATGCTGGCACCGGCGACGATCAGCCAGACCTGGTTGCCTTCCCACACCGGCCCGATGGTGTTGATCACCAGGCGCCGTTCCTCGTCGTTGCGCGCGACGAAGGGCAGCAGCGAAGCGACGCCCAGATCGAAGCCGTCGGCAATGGCGAAGCCGATGAACAGCATGCCCAGAAGCAGCCACCAGACAAGGCGGAGCGTGGCGTAGTCAAGGGGGATCATATCCATCAACGTATTCCTCGCGGTACTCGATCAGGCATGGGATCCGGGCGGGAGCGCCGGCTGGGGCGCGCTTGCCGGAGCGGGTTGCGGCAGCTCGTCATGCGGTCCCTTGCGGATCACGTGCAATAGCAGCTTGACCTCGATCACCGCCAGCACGGTGTACAGCAACACGAATCCGATCAGCGAAATGAGGATGTCGCGCAAGGCCAGGCCGGAAGCGGCGTAGAAGGTCGGCAGCACGCCATCGATGGCCCAGGGTTGGCGGCCGTACTCGGCGACGAACCAGCCGCATTCGCATGCGATCCAGGGCAGCGGCAGGCCCCACAACGCCAGTTTCAGGAACCAGCGCTTGTCTTCCAGCTTGCCGGTGGTGCTGAGCCAGAAGGCGACCACGAACAAGGCGATGAAGTAGAAGCCCAGCAGCGCCATCACGCGGAACGACCAGAACATCGGTAGCACCTCGGGCACCGTATCCATGGCCGCCTGCGTGATCTCCTGCCCGGTGGCGTTGCCGATGTCCTCGCGGTAGCGTTTCAGCAGCAGGCCATGACCGAGGTCGCGCCAGCGCGCATCGAACTCCACGCGCGCCTGTGCATCGTTGCGGTCCGCCCGTAGCCGTTGCAATGCCGCGTAGGCCTGCTGGCCGCTGACGATCCTGTCCCTGGCCTCCGCCACCAGATCGTTGACGCCCGGCACGGTGCCGGTGAGCGAACGGGTGGTGATGATGCCGGCGGCCCAGGGGATGCGGATCTCGAAATCGTTCCTGTGCGCTTTCTGGTCGGGCCAGGCCACCGCCACGAAATCGGCCGGCGGCGGCTCGGTTTCCCACATGGCTTCCATCACCGCCAGTTTCATCTTCTGGTGTTCGGTGGCCAGATAGCCGCTTTCATCGCCCAGCACCACCACCGACAGCGCCGACGCCAGACCGAAGCTGGCGGCGACCGCCAGCGAGCGGCGCGCGAGATCGCGGTGTTTGCCGCGCAGCAGGTAGAACGCGCTGATGCCCATCACGAAGATCGCGCCGGTGACATAGCCGGCGCTGGCGGTATGCACGAACTTGGCCTGCGCGACCGGGTTGAACAGCACCGCGGCGAAGTCGTTGACCTCCATGCGCATGGTGTCGGGGTTGAACACCGCGCCGACCGGGTTCTGCATCCAGCCGTTGGCGATCAGAATCCACAAGGCGGAGAAATTCGCGCCCAGTGCGGTCAACCATGTCACCACGAGATGCTGGACCCTGGAGAGGCGGTTCCAGCCGAAGAAGAACAGTCCGATGAAGGTGGCTTCCAGGAAGAAGGCCATCAATCCCTCGATCGCCAGTGGCGCGCCGAAGATGTCGCCGACATATTGGCTGTAGTAGGCCCAGTTCATGCCGAACTGGAACTCCATCACGATGCCGGTCGCCACGCCCATGGCGAAGTTGATGCCGAACAGCGTGCCCCAGAAGATCGTCATCCTTCGCCAGATGTCCTTGCCGGTCATCACGTAGACGCTTTCCATGATGGCGATCAGGAAGGAAAGCCCCAGCGTCAGCGGTACGAACAGGAAGTGGTACATCGCGGTCAATGCGAATTGCAGCCGCGACAACTCGACAACGGTAGCGTCGATCATGGCGAATCAGATCCTTCATGCGCCTCAGGATTGGCAGCGCACAGGTTGGGATATGTGCCTGCCACTCTAGTCCAGGGTGAAGTGTGCGTAATGTGACGGATTGTCGCGGAATCGTGCCGGCGCCCGAAATGGAACATAGCGACATGTCCGTTCATCGCGGAACGGCGGGAACTGCGGTCGCGCATGGTATCGATGGCATCGCGCGCGAATTCGCAATGAAGAAAACAAACGAAACGCGACGATTTGCAAAACATGTATCGCCTCGGTAACGTCTCGCCACGCATTGCGCCGCCCGGCGGACCTTCCTCCATTCGCTACACAGAGTTCATTCCTTGACGACAGAGCCGGTGTCGAAATCGTCCCGCCGCGAACAGTTGCGCCGCCTGGACCGCCTGGGTGCACCCGCGAAACCGGCGCTGCGTGGGATGGGGCTGTGCGCCGTCGCCTCCGGTTTGTTGCTGATTCCGCAATCGGCGCTGATCGCCACCCTGGTGCAGCGTTGCCTGGTCGATCAGCGGGCGCCGGCTCTGTCGGCATGGCTGTTCGTCGCGGTCGCCGTCGTGGCATTGCTGCGCGCGCTGCTGGGCTGGTGCGGACAGCGCCTGGGCGACAGCGCCATCGAGACGATCCAGGTCAGGATGCGGGCGGGATTGATCCGGCGACTGTTCGCTCGCGGCGTACCGTGGCTGCGGCGTCAGTCCAGTGGCGCATTGAGCGAATTGCCGGGCACGCATGTCGACTCGATGCGGCCTTATTTCACCGGATACCTCTCCGCGCGCATGGAACTGGTCGCCGTGCCGCTGGCGATGCTGGGCGCGGTCTTCAGCGTGGACGTTGTGGTGGGAGTGATCCTGTTGCTGGCGATGCCGCTGATCCCGGTGTTCATGGCGTTGACCGGCTGGGGAGCGGAAGCGGCCAGCCGCGGGCAGCTGAAATCGTTGACCCGGATGAGCGGCCATTTCGCCGATCGCTTGCGCGGCCTTGGACTGATCCGGGTGTATGGCCGCGGGGCCGCGGAGCTGGCCGGAGTCGCGAATGCGGCCGAAGGCGTGCGCGCGGGCAGCATGAAAGTATTGAGGATTGCGTTTCTTTCTTCGGCGGTGCTGGAATTCTTTGCCTCGATCAGTGTCGCCCTGGTCGCGGTGTACCTGGGCCTGACGCATCTGGGGATGCTCGCATTGCGCAGCGCGCCGTTGACGTTGGGCGGCAGCCTGTTCTGCCTGTTGCTGGCACCCGAATACTTCGCGCCGATGCGCCGGCTCGCCGCGCACTACCACGACCGCGCCGCGGCGCTGGCGGCGCTCGATGAAATCGAACAGGTCCTGCCGGAAAACAGGGAAAGCGCAAATGGAAGCGGTGCGGCGAGTGAGCGGTCTGCCGGATCGCCTGACCGGCCCGTCGCTGTCATTGCACGCGATCTGCATGTGCGGCATGCGGGCGCGACGCAGGATGTGATCGCAGGACTCGATTTCGAATTGAAACCCGGCGAGCGCGTCGCCTTGGCCGGCCCCAGCGGCGGCGGCAAGAGCACATTGCTGGAAACGCTGGCTGGCTGGTTGAAGCCGTCCGGGGGAACGCTGGAAATCACGCCGGCGGGCAGCCGGGTCGGCTATGCGCCGCAACGTCCTTTCCTGTTCCATGGAACCATCGCCGAAAACCTGTTGTTGGCGCGACCGGATGCCAGCCGTGCGGAGCTGGAGCAGGCGGCCGAGGCGGCACAGGTCATGCGTTTCGTCCGGCGCCTTCCGGCCGCGCTGGAAACGGTGATCGGCGAACGCGGTTTCGGTCTTTCCGGCGGCGAAGCGAGACGGATCGCGTTGGCGCGCCTGTACCTGTGGTCGCCGGATCTGTTGTTGCTGGATGAGCCGACCGCCTTTCTCGATCCGCAGACCGAAGCGGATCTGTTGCGGGAACTGGCCGTCTTCGCAAGGGGCCGGACGCTGCTGATCGCGACGCACAGTCGCGCCGCCATGCATGTCGCCGACCGCGTCTTTTCGCTGCAACCGGCGGATGCGAAGCGGAAAGTGGCGTCATGAAACAACGGCTGCGAGGCGTTGTCCGGCTGTTCCGGCATCAGGCGGGCCTGGTCGTCGCGACGGCCATGCTGCTGTTGTTGACCCTGGGCGCGGGCGTGGGGCTGTTGACCCTGTCCGGCCATTTCCTGACCGCGGCAGCGTTGGCCGGGGGCACGGCGGCGACCTTCAACCTGTTCGGGCCTGCGGCGGGCATCCGCGCGCTGACGTTCGTCCGCATCCTTTCCCGGTACGCCGAAAAACTGTTGGGTCACGAGGCCACGCTGCGGCTGGCGCGGGATCTGCGTGTCTGGTTCTTCCGCAGGGTGTTGCCGCTGGCGCCGTTGTCGCTGGGCCGCGAACGTGCGGGCGATCTGCTGGCGCGGCTGGTCGCGGACATCGAAGCCGTGGATGGAATCTGGGTGCGCGCGGTGGGGCCATTGCTGGCCCTGCTACTGCTGATCGTTGGAGTCGTGGGCGCATGCATCTGGGTTTTGCCGTCGGTCGGGTTCTGGATCAGCGGCGTGTTGTTGCTGGTTGTCCTGAGCATGCCTTTGACCATGGGACACGCCCGGACGCTGGAACAGGCGCAGGCGCAGGCGCGCGCAGCGTTGCGCCAGTCGGTCCAGGAGGGACTGGAAGGGGTGGCGGATTTGCAAGCGCTGGGCGGTCTCGATCGCCAGGCCGCGCATGTGGATCATCAGAGCCGGGTGCTGGCAGTGGCTGATCGCCGCCTGCAGGGCCGCTTGGCGATGGCGACGCTCGTGCATGGCGTGGCCACGGCATTGGGTCTGAGCGGGCTGCTCTGGTTGGGCACCACGGCCGCCGCGCAGGGCCATGTTTCGGCGCCGGAAGCCGTGGCGCTGCTGTTCGCCGGCGTTGCGACATTCGAGGCCATGGCGGGAGTGGGGCTGGCATGGCAATCGTTGCGCGCCGCGCTGATTTCGCTGGGGCGTCTGCAGCAGATCGTGGACAGGACCCCGGCCGTGGCCGATCCGGCCGGACCGCAATCGTTGCCGGAGCGTGCCGGGTTGCATCTGGAGGGTGTGGTGATGGCGTGGAGCCACGATGGCGTGGAGCGCCGGGTCCTGGACGATGTTCGATTGCGCCTGCCTTATGGCGGACGCATCGCGATCCACGGCGACAGCGGCGCGGGTAAATCCTCGTTGCTGGCGCTGCTGTTGCGTCTGCGCGATCCGGACGCGGGTGCGATCCGGTATGGCGATATCGATCTGCGGGATGCGGCGCAGGCCGATTGGCATCGGCATATCGCCTGGCTGCCCCAGGATGCGATGGTGTTCGCGGGAAGCATCCGCGACAACCTTCGGCTCGGAGCGCCGGAAGCGGACGATGCGAAGCTGTGGTGGGCGCTGGATCGGGTTCTGCTTGCCGACGTGGTACGCAGGTTGCCGGAGCAGCTCGATGCCTGGCTGCTTGAAGGCGGCGTCAATCTGTCGGCCGGTCAGTCCCGCCGATTGGCCCTGGCGCGAGTCCTGTTGCGGGATGCACCGATCCTGTTGCTGGACGAACTGACCGAAGGACTGGATGCGGACACGGCCAGCGCCGTATTGCGCAATGTGGCGGATGCTGTCCGGGGCCGCAGTCTGGTGATCATCACCCACGACGAGCTTCCCGCCGCTATCGTGGATGCGCATTACCTGCTGCGCGACGGGCGACTGCAATTGCTGCCTCCGGACGAAGCGAGATGACGCAGGCGCGTTTTGCCTGCGCCGAATCCCGATCCTCTATGGTGTTTCCCCGATGAAGGCGATGCCGGTCGATATATGCCGACATCGCCCAGATCGGAAATGAGCGCGTCAGAAATAAGCGCGAATGCCGAATGCGACGCCACGCCCAGGCAGTGGGGCATAGTCGCGCAGCAGTGACGTATGCGGCTGCACTTCCCGGTCGGTCAGGTGGGTGCCGTCGAGGAACAGCTCCCAACTGTTGCTGTCGTTGCGATCCCAGCGGTAGGCCAGATGCGCGTCCACCAGCGTATAGCCGCTGCTGGGCGCCTCGTTGGCGGCCACGTCGTCCTGCTTCTGATAGCGGACTGCGCCGATGGAAGCACGCAGGCCGCCGTGTGCCCAGTTCAATTCCATGCCGAAACGCGCCGGCGCGATCCGCGGCAGATAACCACTGTTGGACAGGTTTGTCCGGTAGTCGTGCCGATGGCCGTCATGCGGTACGGAAAAGTCCACGCTGCGCGAACCGCTTCCGTCCAGTTGGGCGCGAATGTAATCGCCGAACAGGCGCAGATCCCATTGCCCGAAGGCACTGGAGTCGGCCAGATGGAAGACGGCTTCCGCTTCGATGCCTTTGAATACGGCGTCTTGCTGCGTCCACAAGCGCACGGGCAGCGCGTCCTCGGTGATTCCGGTGTCGGCCAGGTAGATGAAGTTCTTGAATCGAGTCTGGTAAAGCGACAGCTTGAGATCGCCCCATCCGTGATGGACGTGCATGCCGAGTTCGGCACGCAGGCCACGCTCGCTATCCAGTCGCTGGTCGCCTGTCTCCAGCGAACGCGTGGCGACATGCGCGCCCGCCGAGTAAAGCTCCTCGTTGGTGGGCGCGCGCTCGGACCGGTCCAGACCGGCGCGCAGTTCCACATGCTCGCTGACGCTCCACAATCCGGCGGCGGAAAAATTCAGCGCATTGAAGTCGCGGTTCCGGAAACCATCGGCGGGTTTCAGCGAGATGCGGTCGTAACGGCCTCCCAACTCCAGCTTGAGCGGGCCGAACGGTCGATCCTGCACGACGAAAACGCCCCAGTTCCGTGTTTCGGTAGCGGGGACGAAAGCTTCCTCGCCCCTGGCGGTGAAGTCCGCATGGCCGAACTGCAATCCGAACGCGCCATTCCAGCCCGCCCACGGCGCCTGTACGGCTTCCAGGCGGCCTTCCAGCCCCTTGTGGGTGAACCGTGTCGCGGCCTGTCCGTTTTCCAGTTCGGTGTGTTCGTAGTCGGTATACGCGGCCCGCAGGTTGAGATTCTTCAGGAACGATGCCGGGTCGTACAGGCCGGTTTTCAGATCGAAACGGTTTTGGGTCAGATCGATGCGCACGCTGCCCTCGTCATCGTGGGGGAGCGGGGAATCGTGATCGTGTCCGTGGTCATGGTCGTCACCTTCCACATGGACATGTGCCCCATTGGGGATGCCGTAATTGCTGCGATACGTACTGGCAGCAAATCCGAAATAGCCGGGTTCGCCAAGCCAGGTAGCGCCTACCGCGCCGGCGCGGGTCTTGATCGAACTGTTTTCGAGCCGGCCTTTTTTGCTGTCGCCGCCTTCTTCCTCGCGCAGTTCCCGGGTCAGTGCATAGCCGGGAATATCGTAGTCATCGGTATTGCGGACCAGGCCGTCCACATGGATGACCCAATTGCCGTTGACGCCATCCAGCCGGAACATTCCGCTGCGCTCGTCGTTGACGGTGTTGCCGCGGATCTCGGCACGGCCGCTGAGCGGGCGATCGGGAAGGTCGCGGGCGATCCTCCCGTCCACCACGTTGACCGCGCCGCCGATGGCGCCATTGCCGAACAGCAGTGTGGCGGGCCCCTTCAGCACTTCGATCTGGTCGGTCAGAAACGGTTCCACGGCCGTGGCGTGGTCGGCGCTGACCGTGGACACGTCCTGCGTGTCCATGCCGTTGACGAGTACCTGGACCCTCGGACCCTCTTGGCCGCGGATGATCGGGCGGCCTACGCCGGGGCCGAAATAGCTGGTTTGTACTCCTGGCAATTTGGATACGGTATCGCCGAGCGTCGCGGCTTTCACGGCATCCAATTGCTCGCCGTACAACACTTCGACGGGCCGTGCCGACGACTCGGCATCGCTTTGCTGCGGAGTGGCGGTGACGCTGACGGTGGGAAGCTCGGTCGGCTCATGCGCCAGCGCCGCCAGCGTCGGGAAGATGGCCAGGCCGATGGCGTAACTGATTGATTTGACTTCGATGAAATGGCGGAATCGGGTGTTGGAAGAGAGCATATGGGGAGTCGGAATTGAAATCGGTCAGAAATGTTATAATATATCCAAATGTGATTTGAAGATATTTGATGGCATGAGCTCCTCCTCCCGCCATTTGCTGGACCGATTCGGCGCCACGGGTTCGCTGCTTTGCGCCGTGCATTGCGCATTGACGCCGCTGTTGCTGGCGGCGATTCCTTCGTTGGGCCTGTCCCTGTGGACACATCATGGGCTTGAGCTGGGCCTGGTGGTGTTCGTAACCTGCCTTGGCCTGTTCAGCCTGATGTGGGGCTACCGGCGGCATCGGATGTTTCATCCGTTGCTCATCCTGGTCCTGGGCCTGGCGACGTTGTGGGCAGGCATCACCGTCCATGCATTGCACGCATCCACGATCCCGCATGCCATCACGATGACCATCGGCGGCGTTCTGGTGGCCGCGGCGCACATGATCAATCTGCGTCTCAACCATGCCCATGCCCGTGTTCATGATGAGCGCTGTGCTCACTGAGCCTGGCATGCTAGGCTTTGCGGCCTGAGCGCGCCCGGAGCGCGCCTGTCTTGATTGAAATTTAGGAGCCAAAACGAATGGGTAAGGGTGATCGCAAGACCGCAAAGGGCAAGCGTTACAATTCCAGCTATGGCAACTCGCGGTCTCACGGCCTGACCAAGGCCGGGGCTGGCGCGGCTGCTCCGGTGGCCAAGAAGACGGTTGTCACCAAGGCTGGTGCCAGGAAGACGGCCGCCGCCAAGAAAGCGGCGACCAAGGCGGGGTGATCCTGCCAACCGGTTGCATCCAAGAGAACGGCGCCCGCAGGCGCCGTTTTCATTTTGCCGGGTACCCGGGGTATCCCGATGCACGCCGGTTCAATGGCCAGTGGGGCTGCCGCGACGGCTGGCCTCGAACAGGAACCAGGTACGGCGTTCGGTCTCGTCGATCCAGTTCTCGATCAGGCTGGCGCTGGCGATATCCCGATAGCTGTCGCAGACATCATGCACTTCGCGCAGGCGCGCCGCCAGTTGCTTGTTGTCATCACGCAGCTCGGCCAGCATGTCCTGGGCCTCGACATAGTCGGCATCGTTGTCCAGAACCCGCTGCAGGCGGGCGATATGGCCGATTGAGCGCAGTGTCTGTCCGCCGATCTTGCGGATCCGCTCGGCGATCAGGTCGGTCATGGCGAACAACTGGTCGCCCTGTTCGTCCAGCAGCAGATGGTAGTCGCGGAAATGCGGGCCGCTGACATGCCAATGAAAATTCTTGGTCTTCAGGTAGAGAGCGAACACGTCGGCGAGGATGGCATTCAGGCCACCGCTGATGTCGCGCGTAGCGTTGCTCGCGAGATCGGTGGGGGTGGCCAGGGCGCTTGTTTTCAGGCGACTGGTGGATTTCTTGGAACTCTTCTGCTTTTTCTCCGGCGCTTTCTTTTTCATGGCAGTTGTCCTTTCTATGATTGGAGGAGGATGACATCAATGCCGCTGAACCCTATCTGCGGCAGATAGAATGAAGTATCGCAGAGCAAGGTAAAGAACCGGTGTAAACGGAAATTCCGGTTTATTCCGGATCGCGATCAGCCGGCGCGGGACGCTGGAGAGCAATACGGTCGTCGGCAGGGGGTTGCCATGCATGCGCGGAAGCTTTGGCCTGATTGACCATTGCGGATGGAGGAGGAGCGAATCCGCGCTCCTCCTCCGCAATGGCATCGTCAGATGCGCTCGATCACCGCCCGAGCGGCGGCATCGGTGGAAACGCTTGCGCCGCCCCGGGCCAGATCGCCGGTAAATATCCTGGCCTTGAGTACTTCGTCGACAGCGTGTTCGACACGGCCCGCTTCGGTGTACAGGCCGAGCGAGTAACGCAGCAGCATCGCGGTGCTGAGAATGGCGGCATAGGGGTTGGCGATGCCTTTGCCGGCGATATCGGGGGCCGAGCCATGGATCGGTTCGTAGAGTCCCGCTTCGCGGTCGCCGAGCGAGGCCGAAGGCAGCAGTCCCAGTGAACCGGCCAGCATCGATGCTTCATCGGTCAGGATGTCGCCGAACATGTTTTCGGTCACGATCACATCGTAGTCGCGTGGCCTGGACAGCAGCAGCATGGCCATGGAATCGACCAACTGGTGTTCCGCTTTCACATCGGGAAACTCGTCCTGCATCACGCGCGCGGCGACTTCGCGCCACAGACGCGAGGTTTCCAGGACATTGGCCTTGTCCACGGAAACCAGGTGCTTGCGCCGTTGTTGTGCCAGCTTGCCGGCAACGCGAACCACGCGCTCGATTTCCGGGATGCTGTAGGTGCAAAGATCGCTGGCGCTGTCGGCGGTGCGGGTTTTCTCGCCGAAGTAAATACCGCCGGTCAATTCCCTGACCACCATGATGTCCACGCCCTGCAGCAGCTCGGCCTTGATCGGAGAAGCATCGAGCGCGGCGGGATGGGGACGTACTGGGCGCAGGTTGGCGAACAGGCCAAGCGCGCGGCGGATGGCCAGCAGGCCTTGTTCGGGACGAACCTTGGCATTCGGGTCCGACCACTTGGGGCCGCCCACGGCACCCAGCAGCACGGCGTCGGCCTGCTGCGCCGCTTCGAGCGTGCTCCTGGGCAACGGCTCGCCGGTCTTGTCGATGGCGATGCCACCGATATCGTATTCCTGAAAATCGAACTGATGATCGTGACGCTGGGCAACGGCCTTGAGCACGGCGACAGCCGCGGAGGCCACCTCGGGGCCGATGCCATCTCCCGGAAGAACGACAATACGCGCTTGCATGAGGCTGATCCCTGTATATCCGCGGTGACGGTAAGGCCGGGAATATTGCCATAAACGGCGGGTTTACGCGCTGGCATCGGCAGTGCTTCCGGTGATGCCGCGATTTCAATCAGGCGATATCGTCGGGCTCGGCCCATCGTCCCGGAACGTCGATGACCAATGATCGCAATCTCCACCACTTTGAAGAGCGTACACCCCCGTACCGTCATCAGGCCGAATGACCAATGGCCCAGGCGCGAGGGCAGAGCGTATCCGAACGGTCGGCCCGGGCGGGAGCGGTCAAGGAGCAAGCCGGGCCAGGCCGCCTTTGCCGGGCAGGGAGCGCACCGGGATGAACGAAGGCGCCGGAATCCGGCAGTACGCTTGCGGCGACGGCAAAACGGAGTCTGGTCTTTGTATCCCTGGGCGCATTCCAGTACACTGCGCGCCAGATTGCACAGCGGTTTGCCGTTTCCCAACCGGATACGCCGGCGCGCTCGGATCGAATCCGATGCCGCCCGCCTCCAAGTCCGACATCTTTCCTCATGCATTCCGGTCACCGCTTTGGTGACAGCTCTTTCTCGCAGCGCGGTTCAACGGGAACGCTCCGAGTCATTCGATCAGTTCGATCGAGCGCATCCGCTCCGGCGGATGGCGTTTCATTTTGTTTTCTGGAGTGTTTTCCAATGTCGTT
Organism: Lysobacteraceae bacterium; assembly: GCA_031263725.1. Lineage (GTDB taxonomy): Bacteria > Pseudomonadota > Gammaproteobacteria > Xanthomonadales > Xanthomonadaceae > JAITWM01. The sequence continues at coordinate 21,375 of JAISFF010000034.1, forward strand.
CGAATCATTGGGCCTTTCGCCCTTCCTGCTGCGCGCGCTGGCGGAGCTGGACTATACAACCCCGACCCCGATCCAGAGCCAGGCGATTCCGCTGGCTCTGGAGGGCCATGACCTGCTTGCGGGCGCGCAGACCGGTACCGGCAAGACCGCCGCGTTCGGACTGCCGTTGCTGCAGCATCTGGGCACTTCGCCGCAGGTCGTCGATGGCGGCCGGCGCAAGCCGCGCGCGCTGATCCTGACTCCCACGCGCGAACTGGCGCTGCAAGTGCATGAAAGCCTGCGCGACTACAGCAAGTATCTGCGCATTCCCAGCGCCACGATCTACGGTGGCGTCGGCATGGGGCCGCAGCTGGATGCATTGCGCCGTGGCGTGGATCTGCTGATCGCCTGCCCGGGACGCTTGCTCGACCATATGGAACGCCGCAGCGTGGATCTGTCGGGTATCGAGATCCTGGTGCTGGACGAAGCCGACCGCATGCTCGATATGGGATTCCTGCCATCGATCAAGCGCATCCTGGCCAAATTGCCGGAACGGAACCGGCAGACGCTGCTGTTCTCGGCCACCTTCGAGGAAAGCATCAAGCAACTGGCGCTGGAATTCATGCATGCGCCGCGCCAGGTCCAGGTCACGCCGCGCAATACCGTGGCCGAAACCATCAGTCATCGCGTGCACCCGGTGGATGACTCGCGCAAGCGCGAGCTGCTGCTGCATCTGCTGGCGGCCGATACGCGCATCCAGACCCTGGTGTTCGGCCGGACCAAACACGGTTGCGACAAATTGATCAAGTTCATCGAGTGCGCCGGAATCAAGGCCGCGGCGATCCACGGCAACAAGAGCCAGGGCGCGCGCGTCCGGGCGCTGAAGGATTTCAAGGCCGGTCGTATCAATGTGCTGGTGGCGACCGACATCGCCGCGCGTGGCATCGATATCGACCAGTTGCCGCGAGTGATCAACTACGATCTGCCGATGGTGCCGGAGGACTATGTGCACCGGATCGGCCGCACGGGCCGCAATGGTTCGCAGGGCGAGGCGATTTCGCTGGTGACGCAGGACGAAGCCAGGCTGCTGCGCGCCATCACGCGCATGCTCGATCAGGATGTGGAGATCCGTGACATTGCCGGCTTCGAGCCGCAGAAGCCGATCCGCTGGGGCAACAGCAATCCGCCGGACGAGCGTTCGGGCGGCACACCGCGCAAGCGCGGCCGCGGAGCCGCGGCTGGCCGGAGCGCGGCGGCTCCTCAGCCGCGTCATGCGCATGCGGGAGCCAAGAAACACGAGGGCGGACCGCGCGAAAGCGACCGCAAGCAAATGGGACGCCGGCGTCGCGGTGGCGACAATGGTTCGCGCCGTGGCGGCAGGACCGATTGATACGGCGCCTTGCCCGAAGACATGACGGCGGCGATAAGCGCCGCCGCCATCCCGGGCTTCCATGGGAAATACCAGATGCTTGCGATCGAAATCGCAAGAGCTTCGTCAGTTGGCCCGCTCCCGCAACTGCGCCAAACGATCGATATTCATCCGCATGGGGCAGTGCTCGAACATTGGCGAGCCGATGCTTCCGGCCGGACGATTCGCCTCAGGGGACCAGTACCGCGCGTCCCCGAATCTTGCCGTCGCGCAGACGCTGGTAGACATCCACTGCTTGCTCCAGCGGGAACTGCTCCACCTCGGCACGGATGCGGCCCTGTTCGGCCAGCGCGATGACTTCCATCAGTTCGGTGCGCGAGCCCCAGTAGGGGATGGTCACCTGGCAGCCATACGGCGGGTTGTTGGCCGAATAATGGATGGTGCCACCGCCCAGGCCGACCACGGTCATGCGGCTGCCGCGTCCGACGATGTGGGTGCACAGATCGATGGTCGGCTGTACGCCGACGAAATCCAATGCCAGCACCGCGCCGCGTGGACCGGTGATCTTGCGGATGGCTTCGGCTGCGGCCTTGCCGTCGCGTGTATTCACGGCGTGCTTGACGCCGAGTTCGCGCGCGTGCGCCAGTTTGCTGTCATCGATGTCGCCGGCGATCAATTGTGCCGGAGTCAATGCCTGCAGCAACTGCACCGCCATATGCCCCAGGCCGCCGATGCCGATTGCGACCACGGTGGTATCGGGCGTCAGCAGGGGCAGGGCCATCTTGATGGCATGGTAGGGCGTCAGCGCGGCATCGCTGAGCGGGGCCGCCATCACCGGATCGAGCTTGCCCAGCGGCACCAGCAGGCGCGGCGAAGGGACCAGCAGATAATCGGCCATGCCGCCATCGGAGCCGAGACCGCCACCGAGGCTGGGCATGCTGGCATGGTTCTCGCAGTAGTTTTCCGCGGATGTCTGACAGGTATGGCAGTGTCCGCAGCCCCAGGGGCCGTAAACGGCGACCGGGTCGCCTTCCTTCCAGCCGCGGACGCCGTCGCCGCGCTTGGCGATCCAGCCGGCATTCTCGTGGCCGAGCGTGAAAGGGCCTTTCAGTCCCAGTTCTTCGTCCATGACATGCAGGTCGGAATGGCAGACCCCGGCGCCACCGATCTTGACCAGTACCTCGCCCGGACCCGGCGCGGGTACGGGGACATCGACGATTTCCGGGGGATGTCCTACTCCAACGAATCGAACGGCTTTCATGGTGGTGCCTCCAGGGGAGTGTTTGGAAAATGGATGCCCGCCATGATAGGAGCGCATCAAGTAATGCGGGATAAGTTGTATGGCGACATGGCGAATCCGAACGCAGTGTTGCGCATGCGCGCACGGTAGCGATGAAATCGTTCTCCGCCTCCGGGCGAACTGTTTCGCGGTCGTCCATGAGGCATGTGCGGGATGCCGACAAGGCCGGCGCAGGATCGGGCGGAGTTTGCTCCGTCCACGATCGTGCATGGCGAACAATACCGTGCGAATACGCGACTCATGATGGCGCTGCGCAGCGGCGCCGTGTTTGCTTGCGCTGACTGGAGAGTCGGTTCAGGGGCCAGGCGGCGGCGGCTCGCTCTCCGGCAATCCCAGCAGTTCCGTCGCGATCAGGCCGGAGCAGAAGCGCCCGTTTTTTTCCACATACTCCTTGAGCAGGGCCGCTTGATTCTGCAGAAGCTGCGTCATGGATGGAGGGTCATCATCTTCGCCCTGGACCGATCTGCACTCCATTTCGGCGATGACATTCCGTTGCGCGGCGTCGATCAGCCGAAAATGAGCGCCATATGCGATCCGGTAGCGCGACCAGTCCGATGGCAGATAATTCATCATCCATACGATCGTTTTCACGTCCAGCAGATAGTCGGTTCCGGGATACGACGCGATCAGACTGCCGATCCGGTCGCTGCGCACGGCATGGGTCGACGCAACCCGGAACATGCCGTGGCTTTCGATCAATCGATCCGTCAGGCTCGTTCCTATCTGGCGGGCGGGGTCGTCGATGCCAAATTTCCGGGCGATGGCATTGCCGGCGTTTTCCATCGAGGCCACGCCGAACGGGCCGAACATGGTTTTGCCGGCCGTCATGGCGGTGAAGTCGGCGTTCGCGCGCTGGGCCAGCGCGATGGTTTTTCCGCTCAGCGCGGAAGCGTGTTCCGGTGACAGCGGTTTTGTGGCGATGGAGTTGCAGCCGCACAAAGCGGACGCCAGGAGCAAAGCCAGGACTGGTCTGGTCACATGTTTTCCTCTGGAGAATGGCCCCTAATTCATTGCCGTCCAATATACATCGGGCCAGGGCGCGCGATTGCCGCCGCCGACCCTGGCCCGGATGGGATCGGCCGTGGCGCCTGTCCCGGCGCAGGTTCAATCCGCCTGGGTGTGATAGCGAACGGCCGCGGCCACTTCGTTTTTGGAACCGAGGAATACCGGCACCCGCTGATGCAACTGATCCGGCTGGATATCGAGGATGCGCTCGCGTCCGTTGTACGCGGCGCCGCCGGCCTGTTCCACCAGCATGCCCATCGGGTTGGCTTCGTACATCAGGCGCAGCTTGCCGGGCTTGGACGGATCCTTCTTGTCCCAAGGGTAGATGAAGATGCCGCCGCGGGTCAGGATACGGTGCACGTCCGCGACCATGCTGGCGATCCAGCGCATGTTGAAATCCTGGCCGCGCGGTCCTTCCCTGCCTGCCAGCAGGTCGTCCACATACTGCTGCATCGGCGTTTCCCAATGCCGGTGGTTGGACATGTTGATCGCGAATTCGCGGGTGTCCTCGGGAATGCGGATGTCGCGCTGGGTGAGCACGAACAAGCCCTGCTCGCGGTCCAGGGTAAAGGCATGGGTACCGTGGCCGATGGTCAGCGCGAACATGGTGCTCGGCCCGTAGATGCAGTAGCCGGCGGCCACCTGTCGCCGGCCCGGCTGCAGGAAATGCTCGTCGGTGGCGGCATTGATGCCTTCCGGGCAACGCAGCACCGAGAAGATGGTGCCGACCGAGACATTGACATCGATGTTCGAACTGCCGTCCAGGGGGTCGAACAGAAGCAGGAAGTTGCCGCGCGGATAGATGTCCGGCACCGGCTGGCAATGATCCATTTCCTCGGAGGCGCACGCCGCCAGATGGCCGCCCCAGGCATTGGCTTCGAGCAGGATCTCGTTGCTGAGCACGTCCAGTTTCTTCTGTACCTCGCCCTGGATGTTGCCGGTTCCCGCATCGCCCAGCGCGCCGCCCAGCGCACCTTTGCTCACGGTGATGGCGATGCTGGTGCAGGCGCGCGCGACGATGGCGATCAGCTGGCGCAGATCGGCGCTGATATGGCCCAGGTGCTGTTCTTCGATCAGAAAGCGGGTCAGGGATATTCTTTGGGACATGGGATCCACAGAGGAGGATGAAGTGAATAGAATCGCGACATCCGCCATGCGGTGATGAGCGAGGGCGCCATTATAGGCTGGGGAGCCGCGGGATGCTGGGCCGTTTCGGCGTCGGGCCGCCTTGTCTCGGGGTGCCGTGGTCGGAACCGTGGCCGTGTGAATCGCAGAGGGACAAAAGCCCCTGCCGGATATGTCGGCAGCGAAACAGCGCCGGCCCCGCTTGCGAACGCGGCGCCGGCGCCTGGGCGATCAGGCCGAAGTCGGATCGTGGATCACGCTGGTCTTGCCGTTGGTCTTGACCGATTCGATGCCGGCATCGCGGGAAGCGGTACTGGCGTACATCTGGCTGGTACCGATGACTTGGTGATTGGCGGCTTTCAGAGTGAAATAGAACTTGCCGTTGGAGGCTTGCCCTCTGGCATAACGTTCATCCATGGAACAGTTGTTTTGAACGGAAACGATGCCGGCTTCGGCCGACTTCTTCGCCTGGTACATCTCGCTGTTGAGGATGATCTCGCCGTTTCCGGCTTTGAGAATGAAATAGAACTGGCCATCTTTGGCTTTTCTCAGTTCGAACGCACCGGCCATATCAACATCTCCCAAGTGGAGGGTGGATGGGGGAATCGCAGATTCGCACCGGTCTGCCCACAACGGACCCGATAGCCGACGCGAACCAGCCATGTTGTAGCAGATAATTGGATAACCAGGCCACGAACGTGGCCGGCGGATGCAGGCGGAGTTGGGGGCGGTGTCATCTCCGGGCAACGGTGACCAGGCTTGGCGAGTCGAAGATCGCTGCGGGAGCAATGACCGGCTCATCCAGGGGGACGTTCGCCCCGTAGCGTTCGCGCAATTTGGCGCGGACGGCGGGGGAGTCGAGAGCGAAGTCCCCAAGACGGCTCGGCGGTGCCAGTTCGATCCGCAGGGCGTCGCGATACAGCTTCCATACCAGTTCGGAGCAATAGATGCGCCGGTCCGACCAGGCGAAGGCGAGGTCGTAGGGCTTGCCTTCGAAGCGGCGCGCGGCCGCATGCAGCCGCGCAATGGCCTGCGGATCCGGCGGGGGATCCAGGCGCTTGACTACATAGTGTCCACCCACGCCACGGTCCAGCCATTCCCGCAGCGGCGTGTAGCGCACCGTCCGTGCCGCTTCGAACACATGCGGCTGACCATCGCGCATCAGTACGACGCCCATGTGGCTGTATGGCGAGCGGGTCGCCTGCTGGATCGCCAGACTTTGCGCCGAGCGGGACGTATGGAAGACGATATCGCCTTCCTGGGGTACATACGGCCCGGCACAGGCACCCAGAGCCAGGGAGCACAGGCCGAACAGAAGCAGACGGAACAGGGACATGACCGGAGGGACTCGACGCGGACCGGATGCCACCATAGTCGGCGCATGTGAGGTCGCGAAGAAGTGGCCAGTCCTGTCAGGGCGTCCGATGGACCGGGTATCCGGGGCAGGCGGCGCGGTCCCGGATGTCGCGGCAGAGGCATCGCGACCGGTGGCGGACCGGGATCAGCCCGGCGCCATGTCGCGGATGTTCGTGGTGATCCCGCTGGCTTTGACCCGTTCGATACCCTTGTCGCGCGATTCGGCATTGGGATGTACCACGCTTTTGCCGAGGATCTGCTTGCTGACGGTATTCAAAATGAAGAAAAAGGAGCCGTCGGCCGCCTGCGCGCGTTGATAGCATGCATCCTCCTGACAGTTGCGTTGCACCATGGCGATGCCGGCCTCGGCGGATTTCTTCGCCAGGTACATCTGGCTGTTGAGAATGACATCACCGTTCTCGGCCTTGAGGGTGAAACTGTATTGCCCATTTCTGGCCCTTTTCAGATCGAACATCGCAGTCACGAAAGGCTCCTCGGCGGCAAGTGGAGAGTGCTCGGTACCAGTCTAGGATACAGCTGCGAAATGCCCATCTTCAGTGATCTAAATCAGGTACGCAGATGGCGGTGGAGCCTGCCGGCAAGGCGGCCGTGTCCGGCATCCTCAAACGCAATGGCAAAGGGTACCCCCGGGGAGTCAACAACATCAGCGGCGACATGCTCCACCCGGACATCATCAAGGAGTCCTGCCCAACCATGCGGCCGTATGGATTCCGGCGGCAATCCTTCACGTCCAGCGATGGCATGGCGGAAGTGACGCTGGCCATCCGTATCGCCGCCCCGGACTTGCCACCCGCCACGGTCGCCATCGAGACCTCGTCGATGGCATCTTGGCCTGATGCGCAACGTCGATATGTCGCGTGCAGCAAGCCATTGCTGTCCACGACGGTCGCGGATGTGGATGCAACCCCCTCCTGCCGGAAGGTTGCGTGGGCCGCCTGCGGGTCCCTGCGGTTGGCTAGGTCAGGGTCGCTACTGCCGCCGGACGTAGTTCGCATGACGCTGGTTATGCCGTGCATGCGCATGTACCGAAACCATCATCGCCACCATGAGCCAGGCCACGTATGTGCCGGCGACATATCCGGAGATACTGCAGCGTCTCCGCGAGGAAACGGAACGCTTGCGGAATGGTGGCACCCCCGATTGGGCGGCGGCCTTGTCCGGCCTGGAGCTGCTGGAAGCCTTCATTCCCGAGGCGGTGCAGCTGTTCCCGGCAACGCCGATTCTGGCGCGGCTGGCACAGTCTCCAGCCCGGATCGGCGACCAGGCAAGCCGGGGCGGAGCGTGCTCATCTCGTAGATCGGCGCGCAGCACGATCGGCGTTTCTGCCCGGATACTGGGAGCCGGCACTGGAGAGGCGCAAAGGCGCGTTGAATCTTGGTACAGGTATTGCTTTCGGTTTCGGTCCCGGGATATGCGGCGGCAGAAATTCGCGCGGGTGGAACTGGCCAGGGCGCTGGATGTGTGCCTGTGGCACGGGATTTCCAGCGGACGACGACACCGCCTTCGGTGTTCCGCTGGAAATCGCAGATGTTTTACGAAGGCGGGCAGCCGGTCCGGGACCATCTGCGGGGCTGAGCCGGTCATTGCATCGCTTCCGAAAACACGGAAGGCGGCCCCATCGGGCCGCCTTTATATTTCCGCAAGAACCGGATTGTCAGGCCGGAGACAGCCGCGCCATCCAGCCATGCGGGTCGGGAAGGTGTCCGTACTGGATATCGGTCAGTTCCTTGCGCAGCGACATGGTCAATTCGCCGGCTGGCGCATCCGGGCGGCCGACGCTGAATCCGGGACCCTTGATTTCGGCGATCGGAGTGACGACGGCGGCCGTGCCGCAGGCGAATACTTCGCTGATCTCGCCCGAGCTCACTCCCTCGCGCAGTTCCTCGAACGCGATCCGGCGTTCGACCACCTTGATGCCCCGGTCCCGCGCCAGTTGCAGGATGCTTTCGCGGGTGATGCCTTCGAGAATGCTGCCCGACAGTGCCGGCGTGACCAGCGAGCCGTCCCGGTACACCAGACAGATATTCATGCCGCCCAGTTCTTCCAGATACGTCTGCTCGACATCGTCGAGGAACAGAACCTGCGAACAGCCTTGCGCATAAGCTTCCTGCTGCGGCAGCAGCGAGGCCGCATAGTTGCCGCCGCACTTGGCTGCGCCGGTGCCGCCGCGGCCGGCGCGCGAATACTCGGTGGACAGCCAGATCGAGACCGGCGCGACGCCGTTGGCGAAATAGGGACCGGAAGGACTGGCGATGACGTAATAACTGGCCTTGTGCGCCGAACGCACGCCCAGGAACGCTTCGCTGGAAATCATGAACGGGCGGAAATACATGCTCGTTTCGTTGGCGGAGGGCACCCAGTCGTCATCGACGGCCATCAGCTGCCGCAGCGATTCGGTGAATTCCGCGACCGGCAGTTCCGGCAGCGCCAACCGGTGCGCCGAGCGCTGCATGCGCGCGCCGTTGGCTTCCGGACGGAAGGTCCAGACCGAACCGTCGGCATGGCGATAGCCCTTGATGCCCTCGAAGATTTCCTGCCCGTAGTGCAGCACCGAGGTGGCTGGATCCAGTTGCAATGGCCCGTAGGGGCGAACTTCCGCGTCGTGCCAGGCCTGTTCCCTGTCCCACTCGATCGCGACCATGTGATCGGTGAAATACTTGCCGAATCCCGGCACGGCCAGAATGGCCTCGCGTTCGGCGGCGGGTTTGGGATTCCGCGAACGGGTCACGCGGTATTGCAGTGGGGCGGCGTTGGTCATGGGATCTTCCTGCAAACGGTCGATGGACGGCCTCGGCATCGCTTGCGTATCTCGCGAAGCAGGCCGTGGGCGGTCCGGAGGAGTTTCCTATCCTACTACCAGAAATTCCGGGTGTGACACGGCGACGGCGGGAATTGCGCAATGAAATCCCCGGTCGCTGCGGCCGGAGCGGCGCACGGAACCGCAGTTGCGCTCGATCCGCAATGGAAACAGGTGATTGCAGATGCGGCCCTGTGTCGCTGGAATGGCCAGGGCGGTGCCGGTGACGTGTATTGCTTTGTCCACCGCCCGCGTTTCGGAGAGGTGTGCTAAATTCCGGAAGGAGTGGGGTGCGAGCCGTGCGGGTGACTCAGGCCGGGCAATCGTATGCCGCGATAGTTCTTTGTAGCAAACCGATCGACTGGCCTTCGCGCCAACTTAAGGGGCAAAGATGATTCCTTCCGTTGACGATTTTCTGGAGGGCGTGCGTCAGCGCGACCCCAAGCAGTTCGAGTTCCATCAGGCGGTGGAAGAAGTTCTCCGCAGCATCTGGCCTTTCATCCAGCAGAATCCGCACTATTACGAAGCAGGCATCATCGACCGCATGGTCGAGCCCGAGCGCAGCATTCTGTTCCGCGTGCCCTGGGTGGATGACAAGGGACGGGTGCAGATCCATCGCGGTTATCGCGTCCAGATGAGCAGTGCGATCGGTCCTTACAAGGGCGGTCTGCGCTTCCATCCTTCGGTCAATCTGGGCGTGCTGAAATTCCTGGCATTCGAGCAGGTACTCAAGAATTCGCTGACCTCGCTGCCGATCGGTGGCGGCAAGGGCGGTTCCAATTTCGATCCGAAGGGCAAGAGCGAAGGCGAAGTAATGCGTTTCTGCCAGTCCTTCATGACCGAGCTGCAGCGCCATATCGGCGCCGATCTGGACGTGCCGGCCGGCGATATCGGCGTCGGTGCGCGTGAGATCGGTTATCTGTTCGGGCAATACAAGCGCATCACCAATCAGTTCACGTCGATATTGACCGGCAAGGGCATGAGCTACGGCGGCAGTCTGATCCGCCCGGAGGCGACCGGTTACGGTTGCGTTTATTTCACCGAGGAAATGCTCAAGACCCAGCAAAAGGCGGTGGACGGAATGCGCGTCGCCATTTCCGGTTCCGGCAACGTGGCCCAGTACGCCGCGCGGAAGACGATGGAAATGGGCGGCAAGGTGATTTCGATATCGGATTCCAATGGCGCTCTGCATATGCCGGACGGTATGAATCAAGAGCAGTGGGAATATCTGATGGAGCTGAAAAACGAGCAGCGTGGCCGCATCAGCGAAATGGCCGAGCACTTCAAGTTGCAGTATCTGTCCGGTCAGCGGCCCTGGCAGCTGGCATGCGATATCGCCATGCCCTGCGCCACGCAGAACGAGCTGAACGAAAACGATGCCCGCGCGCTGCTGGCCAATGGCTGCAAGTGCGTGGCCGAAGGCGCGAACATGCCGTCCACGCTGGAAGCGGTTGATGTCTTCACCGAGGCCGGTATTCTCTATGCGCCGGGCAAGGCATCGAACGCGGGCGGCGTGGCCGTCAGCGGCCTGGAAATGTCCCAGAACGCGATGCGTCTGTTGTGGAGTGCGGGCGAAGTCGATGAACGCCTGCATTTCATCATGCAATCAATTCATCACGCCTGTGTCAATTACGGACGCGAGGGCGAGCGGATCAATTATGTGAAGGGCGCCAACATCGCCGGCTTCGTCAAAGTGGCGGATGCCATGATGGCGCAGGGCGTGGTCTGAGCATGGGGTATCGACGGCACCCGCCATGCACGGGTGCCGTCATCATTCGGCGCCGGAGAGCATGTCGCGCCAATCCGGTTCAGGAAAGAAATGATTCGCCGCCGGGCGGATAGCAAACGGCCCTGTCCCTCCCGGCTCGTCGAATCGGGTCCCAATCCAAGTCTGGCCTACCATTGTTGTTGCGGAAACCGGAACAGCTTGCGTTCCCAGATACTGGTTTTCGGTGCGATCCTGTTGGCTGCGGCCAGATAATCCCGGATGCGCATCAGGCTTTCACGGCGCGGCATGGGGTGTCTGGGCACGGTGTTGCATTCGCGCGACAGACAGGTGTTGCTGCTTACACTGCTTCTGAATCCGCCGCGAGCTTAAGGTCTGGCTCCTTACATATATTATTGGGTTGAAACAAGATGAATCTTCCGCTGCATTTCGGGATGCTCGGCGCCCTCGAGGCGGGCCTGATCGCTTTGCTGGTCGGGTTTGCGATCTATGCTCCCTGGGCATGGTTCTGCCGCCGCCAGAACTGGGGACCCGGTCATGTGGTCGGCTGGGCCTTGCTGGGCGCGATCGCGATCGGTGCCGGCTGGGACGTGTGGAACCTGTTCTACACCAGCATCGTCAAGCTGGAGTCTCCGCTGTATGCCAGGATCGCGCTGAACAGCATCCACGACCCCGATATGCTGGGTACGCGCGTGGTGCTGGAAATCATCGGCGCCATGGCCGGAGTCTGCCTGGGCTGGCTGGCTTTCAGCCGGCGCCACGAGACCGGGCGGAAACTGGGTGCGGAAGGACCGTAATCCGCGTCGATACGGTGGCGGATCGCCCTGGACCTCGTCCGGGCGGGTTCGCGAAGTCGCGTCCCGGCATGATGCGTGTCGTTTGTGCCTTGAGGGATAGGCAATGCGTTCGAAATGGCGCCATCTGCAGGAGTCGTGGCAATGACTGGACAACGTATCGAGGCACCGGAGTCTTCCATCGAGCTGGTCGGATTCGATGGCGACGATACCCTCTGGCGCAGCGAGGATTATTATCGTGCCGCCGAGCGTGATTTCGAGGCCATCGTCGGTACCTATGTCGATCTGAGCGATGCGGACACTCTGCGGTACCTGCTGGCGGTGGAACGGCGCAATCTGCGGGTGTTCGGCTATGGTGCCAAGGGCATGACCCTGTCGATGATCGAGGCGGCCATCGAACTGACCGGGCAGCGCATCAGTGCGGCGGACCTGCAACGGGTCATCGAGATCGGCCGCGCCACGTTGCAGCATCCCGTCGAATTGATCGAAGGCATACGCGCGGCGGTGGAGGCGATCGCTTCCCGATATCCGCTGGTGTTGATTACCAAGGGAGACCTGTTCCATCAGGAATCCAAGATCGCCCAGTCCGGCCTGGCCGATCTGTTTCCCCGCATCGAGGTGGTATCGGAGAAGGATGTCGCCACTTATGCCAAGGTATTGCAGGAATTCGATCTGCCAGCGTCGCGGTTCCTGATGATCGGCAATTCGCTGCGATCGGATATCGCGCCGGTGGTCGGGCAGGGAGGATGGGGTATCCATATTCCCTATTCCATGACTTGGGTACATGAGGCCGAGCACGATCTGTCACCGGATCATCCGCGGGTTTTCACAGTGGAAACGCCAGCCGAGTTGCCGCAAGCGGTATCTGCGGTGGCGGAAAATGCGGCGGAGATGACCAAGACGGGATTGAAACATGCATAGACGATCGGGCCTTCTTCTGTACTGCTTCCTGCGGTTGTCGACGCTGGCGCCGGTCGTCCTTGCCGTGCAGGCTTCCGGTGTAATGGCGGATACGGCCTACATTCCGGATACCGGCGATGCCTGGATCGATCGGCGGCTGGACGATATCAATGCCTATGCATGGCGATATGGCGGCAGCTTTCTCGACGAGTTGAATCGTTACGGCGGGATGCCGCCGGATTATGCCGGAGCGCTGATGCGCAACCATCGGTGGATGCCCGGCGATGTCTATTTCGCGGCGATGCTGGCGGCGGAACTGGATCTGTCGTATCGGGAAGTGGTCCGTGAACGGTCGCGCCATCGCGGCAAGTCCTGGGGCGATATCGTGGACAGGCTGGCGGACGCGCGGGCGAATGATTGCCTTCGGGAGATCAGGCAGCGTATCCGCGCCAGTTATCGGCATTGGGCACGGCCTTTGGATGCGCCTGATTGATCGCGCCGCGCCGGCACGTTTTCCGCGTTCGGTGCGGAATAGGACTGGATGAACAGTGAATGATTCCAGGACCGGATGGGCCATTCGCGTGTTTAGGGTATATCGTGTATTCCGTTTCTCCGTTTCGTCCCTCCCCCCTCCCTCCAATCAACAGGAGTCATGACTATGAAGCGTGCGATCACTCTGGCTTTGCTGTCGCTGTTTGTGGCAGGTGTGCTTTCCGGCTGCAATACCATCCATGGCGCCGGCAAGGATGTCGAGCGCGCGGGCGAAAAGATTCAGGATGCCTCCGGCAAGTAAGCCTCCCGGGCTTCGCTATGCGCAATGGGCCGGCATGACCGGCCCATTCGCGTTTCAGGGGATGGCGGCACGGGGCGCCGCCTGCCCGCTATGGCGATGATGTAGCGATCAGCGGGTATAGGCCGGGTATTGGAACCGCCCGAGTTCGCTGATCCACTGATTGCCCATTCGCCTGATCTCGGTCACGTCCGGTGTTTCGGCGTAAGGCAGGCGCTTGGCGAACTGATAGCTCATCACCCCGTCCGCGGTTTCGACAAAACGGATCAGATCGTATTCGTAATAAGCGTTATTGGGTTCTTTCAGCAGCGCGATCAACAGGATGTCGCGATCGTCGCCTGCCGTCTTGGCATAGGTCTGTGGCTCTTCCACCAGGTTGGGGCGGAGCATCCGCAGATACTGCGGGAAAACATCCCCGATTTTCCGCGCATTCTTGAAATGCCTTGCCGCAATCAGCGTATTCCATTCCGCCAGGGTATCGGAGCCGCTCAGGTACTCGTTGACGGTGGATGCGGCGGTGACGTTGACGTAGGACAGGCGATAGCGCGTCCCCTGGAAGGTGATCTGGCGCGCGCGCGGCGAGTAGGTTTCGTAGTTGGCATCCGAGCCTTGTGCTTGCGCATGGGAAGGGACCGGCAAGGCCGGGCAACAGATCAGCAGGAAAGCGGCAAGCAGGCGTTTCATGAGCGGTTCTTCAGGCGTTTTGTGGACTGGAATGCGAGGCCGCCGGAAGAACGTTTCCGGCGGCTCTGGAGCATATACCTTCTGTGCGCCCGAAGGATTCCGGCTCACCGATAGGGCGGGTCCGCGACGAAGCCGTTGGGGAATGCGCTGGGGCGGACATCGTGGTAGTCCGGACGGCCGGGGCGCGGAATGATGCCCAATGCGGTCAGGCGCCGGGCCGTGTCGTACCGCACCTCGGTGATCTGGGCGGGTGCATTGCTGGCGCGCCGGAAGTCAGTCTGTCCCACGGGCGACCATTCGCGCGCGCCATGTCCGGTGCCGATCTGCTGTTGCGCGCGGCTGGCGTTGGAGTAGCTTTTGGCCGAGCTGACTTCTTCGTCGATGCTGTCGGCGGCGGGGGTGGACGGCTCCGCCGACATTCCGGTTGCGGGAGATGCGTCGCGGCGGCGTTCGCTTCTGGCCATTTCCGGCGCGATTATCTGCCTTGGCCGATATGGCGGACGCTCCTGGAACACGGCGACGCCGATGACGCCGACGTTGGCGGCCCTTCCGGTACGCGCCGCGTAGCTATCGCCCTTGTCGGTGAAGACGAACTGGGCGATTTCGCTCAGGGACTTGCGCCAGCCCGAAATCTCGGCGGTTTCCCAGGGGCCCAGCACATAGCCGGTTTGCGAGGCGGAGGCGGTCTGGCCGGAGACGGCGTTGACACCGTCGACCGACAGCACCACCAGCACGCGTTGTCCCGTGGTATTGCTCAGTCGCACCGAGTAACGGTGCCCGGGTGTTCCGGCGACCCAGGTGTCGCCGCGATGCGGATACTGGGGCAGCCATTGGCCGTTGTCGCGATCGACCAACGCGACATCGACCAGCGGACCGGCGGCGGCGGCGGCGGAGCAGGTCGACAGGGCGGCGGCGAGGATCAGGGAAAAGCGGGACATGATGTGTTCTCCGTGGAAGGCTATAGCGACCAACGCGCGGAGGGCGCGAACGGGGTTGCCGCGCGAAAGGTTAAAATACCCGGTTCACGAATCAGAAAGCTGTGTCATGACCATTCGCGTACTTACAGGCATCACCACCACGGGCACGCCGCACCTGGGCAATTACGCCGGCGCGATCCGGCCGGCCATTCTTGCCAGCCAGGCGCCGGATGCCGAGAGCTTCTATTTCCTGGCCGACTACCATGCGCTGATCAAGGCGAACGATCCGCTGCGGGTCGCGCAGTCGAGGCAGGAGATCGCGGCGACCTGGCTGGCCTGCGGCCTGGATCCGGAACGGGTCACTTTCTACCGGCAGTCGGATATCGATGAGATTCCGCAGATGTCCTGGCTGTTGACCTGCGTGGCGGCCAAGGGCCTGCTGAATCGCGCGCATGCCTACAAGGCGGCGGTGGACAAGAACCAGGAGGCCGGCGAGGACCCGGATGCCGGCATCACTGCCGGACTATACATGTACCCGGTACTGATGGCCGCCGACATTCTGATCTTCAACGCGCACCGGGTTCCGGTGGGACGCGATCAGGTCCAGCACCTGGAAATGGCGCGCGACATCGGCCAGCGGTTCAACCATATCCATGGCGATGCCTGGCGCAGCATCACCGGCAAGTCCGGCGAACCGCTGGTACTGCCGGAGGTGCAGGTGGACGAGCAGGTGGCGACGCTGCCCGGGCTGGACGGCCGCAAGATGTCAAAGAGTTATGACAACACCATCCCGCTATTCCTGCCAGCGACGGAACTGAGGAAGAAGGTCATGTCGATCGTGACCGACTCGCGCGCGCCCGGCGAGCCGAAGGATGCCGACAACTCCAATCTGTTCCAGCTTTACCAGGCCTTTTCCGGCCCGGAACAGAGCGCCGCGATGCGGCAGGCGTTCGCCGACGGCATCGCCTGGGGCGAAGCCAAGCAACGGCTTTACGATCGCATCGAGGCGACGGTGGCGCCGCTGCGCGAGAAATACGGGCAGTTGATCAAGCGTCCGGACGATCTGGAGGACATTCTGCGCACGGGCGCCCGCAAGGCGCGCGCTGCCATCGGGCCGGGTTTCGAGGATCTGAAGCGAGCGGTCGGACTGGGCCGGTTTGCCGCGATCTCCGGCCGGGGGGCGGAAACCGCCGCCGCCGGCAAGAAGCTGCCTTCATTCAAACAATATCGGGAAACCGACGGCAAGTTCTATTTCAAGCTCGCCGACGCCGAAGGCATGACGTTGTTGCAGAGCAATGCGCATGATTCGCCGCGCGCAGCCGGGCAACTGATCGCGAGGCTGAAATCCGAAGGCGCGAGCGTCGAAGAAACGGGCGATCGCGGGTTGAGTCTCGAAGGGGAATCCATCGGGCGATATGCGGATGTCTCGATCACGTTCGAGAAAGTGATCGACGCGCTCAAGGCATTGCGGGAAGTCTGAACGCTTTCCATCCGGCGGCCAAACTGTCGGATGAATGTTCGGGAGGGTTTCCGCCACCGGATAGATTGGCGAAAGGTAGGTTCCCGATAATCCAAGAAATGTTGATGTCCTGGCTTTGTTTTCGAAGGCCGGAGAGCGTGTCGCATGCGCGGCCAGGGAGGTATGCATTGGAGCCTGTTCAATGAGTCAATCCGCTGACAACGATCGAACCTCCGCGCCTGCGGTCATCCCCATCCTGATGTATCACAACATTTCGCCGCTGCCCGCCGGTATTACCCGATACAAGGCGCTGTACGTGCGGCCGCGGACGTTTGCCCGGCAAATGTGGCTGCTGCGGCGAATGGGCTACACCGGCCTGTCGATGAGCGCCGCCATGTCCTATCTGCGCGGCGAGAAGCAAGGCAAGGCGGCGGTCATCACGCTGGATGACGGCTATCGGGACAACTTCGAGCACGCGCTGCCGGTCTTGCGGGAACACGGATTCAGTGCAACCTGCTACGTCGTCAGCGACCACGTCGGCCAGCACAACGTCTGGGACTCCGACAAGCTGGGCATCGAGAAACCATTGATGTCGGCCGCGCAACTGCGCGAGTGGCATCGGGGCGGCATGGAAGTGGGTGCGCACACGCGCACGCATCCGCGCTTGAGCGAATGCGGCGGGAAGCACCTGGACAACGAGATCCGGGGTGGCAAGCAGGCGCTGGAAGATATCGTCGGCGCGCCGGTTTCGCAGTTCTGTTACCCCTATGGCGACTTCAACGAACGCGCGCTCGATTGCGTGGCCGAGTCGGGATTCGATGCGGCGACCACGACCCGTCGCGGGCGTGCGCGGGTCGGCATGGACATGCGGCTGTTGCCGCGGATACCGGTGGCGCTGCGCCATCTGCTGCCCAGTTTTGCGGTGCGGGTCATGACTGGCTACGAAGACCGGAATGGACGGAACAGGTGATGCATGAAATTTTTCTTCGTAGGTTCTTCTTCTGGCCAGGGTGGCGCGGAAACGCATTTCGTCGCGTTGGCCCAGGCGCTGATCGGCGCGGATCATTCCGTCAGTGCCGCCGTGCGTCCGGATACCTATCTGTCCGAGCAGCTCGATGCCGTGGGCGTGCGCACCTATTCGCTGCGATTGCGCAATAGCCTGGATGTTTCCAGCTACCGGATGCTGGCGGGGATTTTCCGGCGCGAGAATCCCGATCTCCTGCTGAGCAACTTCGGCCGGGATTATTGGCCGCTGATCGCGCTGGGCAAATGCCTGCGGATTCCGGTATCGATATTCCGGCATCGCGTGGGCAGGCTGAAATCGTTTTCCAATTTCGCGTTGCCGCGTCTGGCGCAACACTTTTTCGCCGTATCCGAATATGCGCGGAAGATATACCTTGGTTATGGCATGCCGGCCGATTGCGTGCGGGTGATGTACAACCCGGTCGATACGCGGCGGTATCGTCCGGACGCGGAGCGCGGCCGACGAATCCGCCGATCGCTGAACATTTCCAAGGATGCGCTGGTGGTCGGATATTGCGGCCGCCTGATCGAGAACAAGGGTATTTTCGTCCTGAAGCAAGCGCTGGACCTGGCGATGGCGGTCGAGCCGCGGCTACATTGCATCTGGGTCGGCGGCGGCGTCGAGGAGCGGCGCCTGCGCGAAGAAACCTCGGTGACGGCATATGCGCGCCAGCATCATTTCACCGGCCTGGTGGATGATGTTTACGATTATTACAACGCGTTTTCGATGCTGGCCTTTCCTTCGCTGGCGCCGGAGGCCTTCGGCCGCGTTTCGATCGAGGCGCAGGCTTGCGGCGTGCCCGTCATCGGCAGCGATATCGGCGGCATTCCGGAAACCATGCATACCAGCGTGAGCGGCATGCTGGTCGCGCCGGGCGATGCGCAGGCCTGGTGCGATGCCATCCTGAAAATGTGCAATGCGGATATCCGTGAACCGATGTCCGATGCGGGGCGTTCCTTCGTGGACTGCAATTTCAGTACCGGCGTGATCGCGCACGAAATGGTGTCGCTGCTGGAAACCGATCTGTCCGGCATGGCGCGCGCGATGCGTTGAGGCCGGTGCCGGGTGTTCGGAAACGGCCTGCCGCAACAGCATCCGGTGAAGTGGACGTGATGTTTCCTGGCTGATTCAACCGCAGGTGAATCAGCCATCGGATTTACGACCAAAGCCGGGTCGTGCATCGTCAATCCGACCGATAGCATGGCAGCACCTTTTCCGGCATGACCCGATGCGTATGAGCGAATATGGTATCCACACCATCGACACGGAATATGTCCGTCCGCATTTCGATGCCGCCTATTTGGTGGTCGAGGCCGGTCGGGGTGCGTTTATCGATTGCGGCACCAGCCATTCGATTCCGCGACTGCTTGCCGCACTGGAGCATGCCCGCCTCGCGCCCGAGGATGTGGACTGGGTCATTCCCACGCATGTGCATCTGGATCACGCCGGCGGCGCGGGCGGACTGATGCAACGTCTTCCCAATGCGAAGCTGCTGATCCATCCGCGTGGCGCACCGCACATGATCGATCCGACCAGGCTGATCGCCGGCGCGACCGCGGTTTACGGGAAGGAAGCATTCGCGCGGCATTATGGCCAGATCATTCCGATTCCCGCCGGGCGCGTCATCGTGGCCGAGGACGGACATGTCGCGGACCTGGCGGGCCGGCCGTTGTACTGCATGGATACGCCAGGTCACGCCAGGCATCATCTGTGCGTCTGGGACGAGCGCAGCCGCAGTTGGTTCACCGGCGATACCTTCGGTCTTTCCTACCGGCAAATGGATAGTGCGCAGGGGGCGTTCATTCTGCCGACATCATCCCCCGTGCAATTCGAGCCCGAGCCGTTGCAGGAGTCGATCCGGAAAATGCTGGCACGCAATCCGGAGAAAATGCACCTGACGCACTACGGAACCGTGGACGATGTGGCGCGGCTGGGCGCGGACCTGCTGGTGCAGATCGATGCGATGGTGAAAATGGCGCAGGGTTGCGATGGCAGTCCCGAGCGGCACTACGACTTGGTGGCGGCTCTGAGCGACTATTATCTGGAGCGTGCCCATGCCCATGGCTGCCCCATGGACGATGCGGGGATTCTCGACCTGCTGGGCATGGACATCGAACTGAATGCGCAGGGGCTGGAAGTCTGGCTGGACCGTGGACGCCGCTGAAACAGCGCAATACCCGCGTGGTTGCGGACTGGACGGAAAAATGCCCCGGTGCCGGGGCATTTTCGGCCGGTTCGAGCGGCCGGCATTCAGGTCGTCGGCAGCCTGTAGTCCTTCAGCAGATCGCGCAGCTTGATCTTGAGCAGCTTGCCGGTGGCGCCATGCGGGATCTCGTCGACGAAGATCACATCGTCGGGAATCTGCCATTTCGCGACCTTGTCCTGATAGAACGCGAGCAATTCCTCGCGCGTCAGGTCCGATCCCGGTTTCTTGACCGCGACCAGGATCGGGCGTTCGTCCCATTTCGGATGCTTCACTCCGATGCAGGCGGCTTCGGCCACTTCGGGGTGGGCGACCGCGATGTTCTCCAGATCGATCGAGCTGATCCATTCGCCGCCGGACTTGATCACATCCTTGGTGCGGTCGGTGATCTGCATGTAGCCGTCTTCGTCGATCGTGGCGATGTCGCCGGTCGGAAACCAGCCATCCACCAGCGGACTGGGATCGCCGCTGCGGAAGTAGTCTTCGATGACCCAGGGGCCCTTGACCATGAGGCTGCCGGCGGTCCTGCCGTCGTGCGGCAATTCCTTGCCGTCGCCGCCGACGATCTTCATGTCCACGCCGAATACCGCGCGGCCCTGCTTCAGCAGGATTTTCTTCTGCGCTTCCGGATCGAGTTCGAGGTGCTTGTTCTTGAGCGTGCTCAGCGTGCCCACCGGACTGGTCTCGGTCATGCCCCAGGCATGCAGCACGCGCACATCGTAGCGTTCCTCGAACGCATCGATCATGGCCGGCGGACAGGCTGCGCCACCGATCACCGTGCGGTTGAGCGTGCTGAACTTGAGCTTGTTGGCGTCCATGTGGTTCAACAGCATCTGCCAGACGGTCGGAACGCCAGCCGCGCAGGTGATGCCTTCGGATTCGATCAGCTCGTAGACCGACTTTCCGTCCAGCGCCGGACCCGGGAAGACCACCCGGGTTCCGGTCAGTGCCGCCGCATACGGCACGCCCCATGCATTGACATGGAACATCGGCACGACCGGCAGTATCGAGTCGCGCGAGGAGATGTTGATGACATCCGGCAGGCTGATGCCGTAGGCATGCAGGACCGATGAGCGGTTGCTGTACAGCACACCCTTGGGACGCCCGGTGGTGCCGCTGGTGTAGCACATGCCGCAGGCGGTGTTTTCGTCCAGTTCCGGCCATTCGTAATCGCCGGACTGGGCCGCCAGCAGTTCCTCGTAGTTCTCGAGGCCGGGAATGCCGGTATCGGCCGGCATCCTGTCCGCATCGATCATGACCACCCAGTGCTTCACCGTCGGGCACTTGTCGTGGATCAGTTGCACGATCGGCAGGAAGGTCAGGTCGAAGAACAGGGCCTGATCCTCGGCATGGTTGATGATCCAGGCGATCTGGTCGGGGATCAGGCGCGGATTGATGGTGTGGGTGACGCGCCCGGAACCGCCGCCCGCATAGTACAGCTCCATGTGGCGGTAACCGTTCCAGGCCAGCGTGCCGATGCGGTCGCCGGGTTCGGTGCCCCAGTTTTGCAGCAGGTTGGCCAGCCGCCGCGCGCGCCTGGCCAGGTCGGCGTAGGCGTAGCGGTGGATATCGCCTTCCACCCGTCGGGAGATGATCTCGGCGTCGCTGTGATGGCATTCGGCGAACGTCAGCAAACCGGAAATCAGCAGTGGTTGTGTTTGCATCAGGCCCAGCATGAGACTCTCCCCATTCCACGGACGGCGCCAATATTTTAATAAGGAATCAATGACATGCGTGGATCTTTGGCATTGCACCATTGGCGTATTGCGGAAACCGCGGACACGCCGGCAACGTGTTTCATGAATACGGCCGATGGGTGGCGGAGCACGCTCCATTTCGTATGTTGCGCATTGACGACGCCGGCCGCGTCGGTGATCCTCCCGGGTTGCGCCGGCCGGACCGGCGCGGTTTTGCCCAAATCATTCGCCAGAGGATTACATGTCCGCAGCCAGCACTCCGTCGGCCGACGCGCTCCTTCCGCCCCCACCCCCGGGGTTCAAGCAGTTGTTGGGGCATCCCCGACCGTTGTGGATGCTGTTCATGACCGAGTTCTGGGAGCGCTTCGCGTTCTACGGCATGCGCTGGGCGTTGACGCTGTACATCGTGGCGCAGTTCTTCGGCGGCGATGCGTCCGGCCAGGCCTATGCCAGCCGTACCTACGGCGCGTTTCTGGCGCTGGTCTACGCCACGGCGCTGTTCGGCGGTTTCGTGGCGGACCGGATGATCGGCTACCAGCGCTCGATCCTGCTCGGCGCGGTGCTGATGGCGGCGGGCTTCGGCTGCATCATGCTGCCGAGCCAGTCCATCTTCGTCGCAGGCCTGTCGCTGGTGATCGTCGGCAACGGACTGTTCAAGCCGAACATCTCCACGATGGTCGGCAAGCTGTATGCGCAGGACGACAGCCGCCGCGATCGCGGTTTCACCATCTTCTATATGGGCATCAATGCCGGCGCGCTGGTGGCGCCGCTGTTGACCGGCTGGCTGGCCAGCGTGTTGAGCGATACGTTGATGCAGCAGAACTACAAGGCGGTGTTCGCGGCATCGGGCATCGGCATGCTGATCAGTTTCCTGTGGTTCTGGTTCGAGCGTCCCAAGCTCGAGGGCATCGGTGCGCCGCCGGCGGCGCGCAACGGCGTCAGCTCGCTGCTGATGGTGACCATCGGCGCGCTGGTCGCGGTGCCGGTGGTGTATGTGCTGATCGACAAGGCCGGCGCCATCGCGCTGGCCTGGATCCTGGCGATACTGTTCATCGTGTTGGCGGTGATGTTGCTGGTCGAAGCGGTCCGCAACGGCAAGATCGCCACGCATCGCGTCGTGGCCATGCTGATCATCTTCACTTTCAACGTGCTGTTCTGGATGTTCTTCGAGCAGGCCGGCAGTTCGTTCAACTTCCTGGCCGAGCACATCGTCAACCGGAAGATGTTCGGTGGCTGGGAGTTCCCGGTCGGCTGGTTCCAGTCGGTGAACCCGGTGGCGATCGTCTGTCTGGCGCCGCTGGTGGCCGTGGCTTGGGGGGTGCTGAACCGCAAGGGCATGGAGCCATCGATTCCGCGCAAGTTCGGCCTGGGCCTGCTGGGCAACGCCGTCGCTTTCCTGGCGCTGATGTATGCATTGAAGAACCTGGTCAATGCCGAGGGCCTGATCCCGTTCTGGCCGCTGGTGCTGGTCTACGTGCTGCAGACGTTGGGCGAGCTGTGCCTGTCCCCGATCGGATTGTCGATGGTGACCAAACTGGCGCCGATCCGCGTCGTCGGCCTGGCGATGGGCGGCTGGTTCCTGAGCACCGCGATCGGCAACAACCTGTCGGGCATATTCGCCGGCCGCGTGAGCGGCGAGACCGGCATCACGGTGGCATCCGCGTTGTCCGGCTTCACGTTGAGCTTCTGGCTGTTGCTGGCGGCGGGCGTGATCCTGTTCGCGGCGGCACCGCTGATCAATAAATTGATGCATGGGGTGAAGTGAGCATGCGCATCCGTTTCCTGTTCGCGGCGGTCGCGCTGGCGGTATCGGTCGGCGCCTGCCAGCCGTCGCCCGAGCCGCAGCCGGTGGACACCACGCCGCAAAAGCCGGCGGTCGCCGACCCCTCGCAGCCTGTCGTGTCCGGGAACACGCCCGCCGCGGCGGACATCGCCGCGATCGCGGCGCTCAATGCGGAGTTCGATCCCGCACGCGATCCGGCGAAGGATCTGCAGACGGCCATCGTCGAAGCCAAGCGCAACGACAAGCGCATCGTTCTCGATATCGGCGGCGAATGGTGTCCCTGGTGCCACATTCTTGACCAGTTCATCGCCGGCGACGCGGAGGTGCGGCGGCTGCGCGATGCAAACTTCGTCTGGATGAAGGTCAACTACAGCGAAGAAAACGAGAACAAGGCATTCCTGTCGCAGTATCCCGGCGTGAAGGGCTATCCGCACCTGTTCGTGCTCGATGGCGACGGCAACCTGCTGCACTCGCAGTTCACCGGCGAGCTGGAGGAAGGCAAGGGCTACAACCGCGAGAAGTTCCTGGCGTTTCTCAATGCCTGGGCACCGGAAACGCCGAAGCTGGATGCCGCCGAATAGATGAATTCCCGCGTTTCTTCGCTGCAATGACGGGCGGCGCGGACCGGAAACGGTCTCGCGCCATCGTCGTCAGCGGCCCGGTGCGTGCGCTTCCCGCGTCTGGCTCTGCGGGGCCGACCGATCCCTTGTGCCGATGTCCCCTGGATTGAGTAGCAGTTGGATTTGGCGTACTGGCTACCGCGATCGGAATGAAACAGCGTGCCGATTGCTGCTGGAGAAGTGCAGCAGGCATTGAGGAACGCCTGTTGCACCAGATCATCGGGCATGCGCTCTGCCAGACTGTAGCCCAACACCTGTCGTGTCTGCAGATCGATCACCAC